>JAWOHT010000270.1:0-15299 GCA_046485045.1 Bacteroidales bacterium | reverse complement strand
GGTGACGTCGATCCCTTTCCCCTTGGCCCAGCGCAGGATCTCGACCGAGCCGGCCGTGGACACGTGACACACGTGCAGCCTCGATCCGACGTGGCCCGCGAGCAGCACATCCCGTGCGATGACCGACTCCTCTGCGACGGCGGGCCATCCGCGCAACCCGAGCACTCCGGAGACCGTCCCCTCGTTCATCTGGGCGCCCTCGGTGAGCCGCGGTTCCTGGGAGTGCTGGGCGACGACTCCATCGAACGCCTTGACGTACTCAAGCGCCCGGCAAAGTGCAAAAAACATGCCAGTTGATTATAAACTGGTACAGAAAGGCAAAATTCTGAAGACGGAAAAACTGTTGGTGAAATTTTAATTATAAGAATTTATCATTAATCGGATGTTGTAATTGTGCCCAAAGATATCTGTCGCTCCTCGGGAGCTTACTTAACGACTATGCTTTTTTTACCATACTGTCGCTCCTCGGGAGCTTTGAACAATAAGTCAGCTCCGTGTCTTGATTATTATTTTGAATATCATTTACATTATTTGCAAATTCTGTGCAATACAATCCATTTACCCACCCCTGTCAGGGTTCGGAACCCTGACAGGGGTAAACCAAACAATATAATTTGGCATCACATAATATTGCATACAGTATCTAAAACACCCCCATCAGCTTCAGCGAAGACCCCAAAATTGCGAGCAGCAAAACAATCCTGATAAATGCAGGCCCCCAGCTTACCGCCACCTTAGTTCCCAGCCAGGCGCCGATGGAATTGCCAATGGCGAGAATTATCCCCAGCTTATAGTCAATCTGGTCTTCATTCATAAAAAACAAAAGAACCACCGGGGTATACAACAGCACCAGGAATACTTTGAGTGCGTTGGCCCTCACAAGGTCTATGCCCACACCGAGTACCAGTCCGGCCAGCAAAAACAGCCCAACTCCGGCCTGTATAAACCCACCGTAAAAACCAATGGCAAAGAAGATGATCATGTTGAGTGCAGTCGGCTTGCCCTGAACTCTGCCGACATGCCCCTTAACCCACACTTCAGGTTTAAAGAGGATCATGAAAAACATGAATACCAGTAACACTCCGATGGCTTTTTCCATGGCTATGTCGCCAATTTTAAGCGCCAGTATAGCTCCGGCAACAGCACCCACGACAGTAGGAATACCATAAATATACCCTGTTTTCAAGTCGAGCACCTTCTGCCTTTTAAAAGCATATGACCCTACAATGCTTTGGAAAAGGATACCGATGCGATTGGTGCCGTTGGCCACATTGGCCGGAAGACCCATAAAAACCAGCAATGGCAGGGTAAGCAACGAACCGCTGCCTGCCAGCGTGTTGATAAATCCCGCCAGAATGCCCGCGCCTATTACGGCAGGGTAAAGCCACCAGACTGTTGACATGTTATTGGTCTTTGATTACTAAATAATGAATAATATAATAACCATTGCCACTTGTTTAAACAGTGTTAATAATAATAGATTGTTTTAATGAATAATGAATATCGATTAGCAATTTTTGATTTTAGAAGTAACTCTGATTCATCATTCTAAAATCGTTAATCCTTGTTCGATATTCAAATGAGATTCAATTTTTAGGATATATAGTATAAATAAAAGTCAATACCCGAACAGCGGATACCCTTCCATCATCTTGTTCACTTTCTGGCGCACGGTGGTGATTGTTTTCTGGTCGTCAATATGGGTAATCACTTCGTTGATCAGTTCTACCACCTTCTCAATAACATCTTCTTTCACGCCGCGTGTGGTAATGGCAGGGGTTCCCACCCTGACACCCGAAGCCTGGAAGGGTGAGCGGGTATCAAAAGGCACCATGTTTTTATTGAGTGTGATATCTGCTTCAACCAATATATTTTCAACCTGCTTGCCTGAAATATCGGGAACCTTGGTGCGAAGGTCAATCAGCATGGAGTGATTGTCTGTTCCGCCCGAGATGACTTTGTATCCCAAATCCATAAAACATTTGGCCATTACTTTGGCATTTTTTATCACCTGGGCAATGTATTCTTTGTAGCTATCGGTAAGCGCTTCGCCAAACGAAACAGCTTTGGCAGCGATAACATGCTCAAGGGGTCCGCCCTGTATGCCTGGGAATACAGACGAATCGAGCACCTGAGTCATCGTTTTTAATTGTCCTTTGGGGGTTTTGAAACCCAGTGGATTTTCAAAATCTTCCTGCATCAGAATCATCCCGCCGCGCGGTCCCCTTAATGTTTTATGGGTAGTTGTTGTTACAATGTGGCAATGGGGAAAGGGATGGTTCAGAAATCCTTTCGCAATAAGTCCGGCCGGGTGAGCGATATCTGCCATCAAAAGTGCACCTGCCTTATCGGCTATCTCGCGCATGCGTTTAAAGTCCCAGTCGCGCGCATAAGCCGATGCCCCGGCTATAATCATTTTCGGTTTTTCTTTCAGCGCCAGTTGTTCCATCAGGTCGTAGTCCACCGTACCTGTCTCTTCTTTCACGGTATAAGCCACAGGCCTGTAAAGCATGCCTGAATAATTCACCGGTGAACCGTGCGTGAGGTGTCCGCCGTGCGACAGGTCAAGTCCGAGAAAGGTATCGCCCGGATTGAACACAGCCATCATCACCGCGGCATTGGCCTGCGCGCCGGAGTGAGGCTGAACATTGGCCCATGTGGCATTGAATAGCTTTTTTGCCCTTTCAATAGCGAGATTTTCTACCTCATCTACTACCTGGCATCCACCGTAGTATCTTTTGCCGGGAAGCCCTTCGGCATATTTGTTGGTAAGGCAAGAACCCGTAGCTTCGAGTACCTGGTCGCTGACAAAATTCTCTGACGCGATCAGTTCAACCCCATGCAGCTGACGCTCTTTTTCTTTTTTAATTAAGCCGAATATCTGATTGTCTCTTTCCATTGTAATTTGAATTTTAAGGTTCAAAAATACCTTTTATTCATGTTATAAAAAAAAATAGATAAAAATAGTTAACAACAAGATATCAACGGGAAGAACTATTGGCCTTTTTGGTATTAAACAATATAGAGTATGGATAATGGGCAAATACCATAAGCCTGTATCTTAGGGCAATGGCCAGCTCATGGCTTGCAGCTCCCTACTCCCGGCTTCTTCCATGCCGCTCCTCAGAAGTTAGATTGATTCTAAATTTGATTCCGAACACAAATTGGCACCGTTTTTACTGCTTTTTTATGAATTACTGATTAAATTTACATAAAAGAAAAAACAAAGAGTATGAAACGCAGGGAATTTATATTGAAATCAGCAGGAGCAGGATTGCTGACAGGGGCTGCCCTTTCGTTGGGCAGCGCAAATAAACTGATGGCCGCAGAATTATTTAACCCCGGCGGTGCAAGCAACAACCTTCCATTCGACCTGGTCGCTATTAAAGGTGGTTCTGCCGCCGATATGTTTGACAAGGCGATTGCTTCGTTAGGAGGGATGACAAATTTTGTGAAGAAAAACCAGACTGTTGTAGTAAAGCCAAATATTGGATGGGACACACCCCCGGAAAACGCGGCCAATACCAATCCACAACTTGTGGGGCGCATTGTCGAACACTGTTTCAGGGCGGGTGCAAAAACAGTTTATGTATTTGACAACACGGTAAACGAATGGACAAGATGTTATAAAAACAGCGGGATAGAAGATGCCGCAAAAAAGGCGGGCGCCACAGTTGTAACCGGAAAAAGTGAAAGCCACTACCAGGCAGTAAACATACCCAAAGGAAAAGTACTTAAAAATGCCAAAGTACATGAGCTTATCCTGCAATCGGATGTATTCATTAATGTTCCCACGCTTAAGACACACGGGGGGACAAAGCTCTCAATCTCGATGAAAAACCTGATGGGCATTGTATGGGACCGAAGGTTCTGGCATGAAAACAACCTGCAGCAGTGCATTGCTGACTTCACTACTTTTAAAAAACCTGACCTGAACATTGTTGACGCTTTTCGCGTATTGAAACGCAACGGGCCCCGCGGTGTATCGATTGCCGATGTGGTTGAAATGCAGTACCAGATTATCAGTCCCGATATTGTTGCAGCCGATGCTGCTGCTTCCAAAGTATTTGGTATTGAGCCCGATCAGCTTGCACACATCCCTCTGGCAACCGATCTTGGCAGTGGCATAAGCAATCTCGAAAAAATAAGGATCAACAGAATTTCAATGTAGCCGATGAAGCAGAAACATCTGAGAAAAATAAGGATTATTATCGCGTTGTTATTTTTCATAGCGTTAACAGCGTTATTTATTGACTTCAGGGAATTAATACCAGAATCGTGGTATAATCCGGTGCTTTTCCTGCAGTTTGTGCCTTCAGTGATTAAGTTTATCACTATAACAAGCATCACGGCAACAGGATTCCTGATTGTATTACTCCTGACAATTCTATTCGGAAGGGTTTATTGTTCAACCATTTGCCCATTAGGAATATTGCAGGATTTTTTTATATATATTTCAAGAAAACTTAAAGTCAGGAAAAAACATAAACAGGCCAAACCTTACAACTTACTAAAATATTCGTTTTTAGCCATACCTGTTATTTTTATTTTATTAGGTATCAATTTGATCCTTAACCTACTGGACCCATACAGCAATTTTGGCCGTATTTCCTCTGATCTTTTCAGGCCCCTGCTGGTCGGGATAAACAATTTACTTGCCGGAGGGCTCGAAAAGCTGGACATCTATTCAATTTACCCCGTAGCCTACCAAGGGTTTCACTGGGCAACAATATGGATCTCTGCCGGGGTGCTTGGACTGGTTTTCTGGATGAGCTTTTTTCATGGCAGGCTCTTTTGTAATACTATCTGCCCCGTGGGAACCTTTTTGGGTTTGCTCTCAAAAATTTCTCTTTACAAAATAAAAATTGACCATATTTCATGCACCGCATGCGGAAGATGTTCGGCGGTATGCAAGGCAGGCTGTATAGATTTCAGGAACCTGAAGCTTGATTTTGAACGCTGCGTAGGCTGTTTCAACTGCATTGATTCGTGCGAGAGCAATAGTATTGGATACAGGTTACCTGTTTTGAAGCAAACGAGCAAATCTCCCAACTCAACAGATCGCTCGAAAAGAACATTTCTTTCCCAATCGTTTATCTATGGCATTGGCCTTGCAGGTTTGTCGAAAAGCCTGAAGGCCTCCGACAAACCGTCTGATAACAAAACCAATGAGCTTATTCCCGAAGAAAAGAACTACCCGGTATCGCCACCGGGATCACAAAGCATCAAACATTACAAAAACCACTGTACAGCGTGTCATCTTTGTGTGTCTGTCTGCCCCACAGGGGTATTGCAACCTTCATACCTTGAATTTGGGTTTACAGGAATAATGATGCCCAGGATGGACTTCCACGCCAGTTACTGCAATTACGAATGTACAAAGTGCGGCGAGGCTTGTCCCACAGGCGCTATATTACCGTTGACCGAAGAAGCAAAGAAACTTACACAGACTGGCAAGGTTATATTAGTAATTGAAAATTGTGTGGTTTATACCGATAATACGGCCTGCGGCTCATGTTCGGAGCATTGTCCCACGCAGGCAGTACGAATGGTGCCTTATAAAGACGGACTGACCATCCCCGAAACACATTCAAGCACCTGTATCGGCTGCGGGGCATGTGAATATGCTTGTCCGGTAAGGCCTTACAGGGCAATATATGTAGACGGAAACCCGGTCCACGAGGTTGCCATGGAACCATTTTTCGACGATTTGGAAGAGGTTAAACAGGATGACTTCCCGTTCTAAACCATCCATTTTCGGCCAAATGAAACACCGGCATTTATTCTTTCAAAGAAAGACACTTTATGCATCAGGGTATTTTAGTCCGGATAAAAGATGATTTGCTTTGTAGAACGTACCCGGTAATAATAATTTTTATAACAATGCCATTTCATGGGACGAAATTACCAATCCTTTAGACAAGAAAACTTGTAATCAGTAAGATATTTTATACTTTTATCACGATTTTTTTGTAAAACAGAGTTAAAGTTTCGTTGTATCACCAATGTTTAAATTAACACTTAAAATATTTAACATTAAAAAGCAGGAGATCTGGGTATTGGTGCTTCTGTGCCTGCAGGCATTGCTTACAGGTTTTTTTATCGGCGGATTTGACATCTCGGTGCATGCAGTGTTTCTGAACTCTTTTGAATATTCTCATATCCCTGAGGCACTCATTGTTTCAGGCATATCAGGTTTAATCATCTTTTGGGTCTATACATTCTTATCAACAAGGTTATCATTCAGGTTCTTTCTTCTTTTTAACTACCTGCTGTTATTAGCTTCTACATACGCATTGTTCTATGTAGCTGCCATAGAATATAACAGTGAACTAATTAAAATCGGCTTTGCACTAATGTTTCCGATGAACATGGTTGTTTACCTTAACTTCTGGCGGTCAACAAGAGAAGTATTCACGCCAGCCCAGGCAAAAAGGCTTCTTATTTACATACAGGTTGCTTTTTACTGTGGTATAGTTGCAGCAAGTTACGGTTCAATTCTGTATATGTATATTACCAGGGCATATGAGAATATCATATTATTCAGCACATTTGCTGTAATTGCCATAATCATTCTTCAATTAATCATCAACCCCACTCACAAATATTCGAAAGTTTTTCAACATAAACCTAAAAAAACAAATCCTTTAAGGTCAAAATATCAAGAGTTTTTTTATTCAAAATATACCATCCTTCTGATATTGTTCGTAATTCTTTCTTCATTGATCGGGTTTCTGGTGCATTTTAATTTTATTGCTTCCACAAGAGACAGTTACCCCGATATTGTAGGGTTCATTAAATTCATGGGGCTTTACACCGGAACCCTGTTTATCATTTTGTTTTTTGTTGATAAAGTCCTTGTAAGAAAAATCCTTTATTCATACGATTCACCATACAGCCTTGTACTCATTCCGGCAGCAATCCTGCTGTTCATTGTCTTATCGGCAATAATATTTTTAACTCTCGGCAATTCAAATTTTATCGCGAGGTTCTCTTTCTATTTTATGATTATCGCGGCCATTAAAATAGTTTATGAAATTGCCAGGTACAATATTGAAATCCCTTCGCTCAGGGTATTATTCTATACGCTTGATGTGAGGTTCCACCCCACCATAATTCCGCGTATCGAAGGCATAACAAGGGTAATCGGAATGCTGCTTTCAGGATTGGTTCTTTACGGGGCGCTTAAAATCAGTTTTATCAATCTGTTTTACCTCAACATAATTACTGCCATTGTTGTTATTGCCTGGCTTTTTGTGAGCATTAAGCTTATCAAATCTTACCAGGGTGCACTTCTGGCAAGCATAAAGCGGTTTAGGACATCGAAAATACACAGAGATCAGGAGCTTTCGGCCACCGATGAAAAAATGATGTCGCTTATCAACCATGGATCACCCGAAAAAATGATCAGTTCACTTTATATTTCCGAAAAATTCGAACCGGTTTCATACGAAAACCATGTGCTTAGCCTTTTGAATATAAATTCGGAAAAAGTACAGGATTATGTTTTGAAAAAGATTGATGAACAAAACCTTTTAACTGCGACCCCAATGTTGAAAAAAACATCTGTTGGGGCAGGTTATCTGGAGGATTATAAGAACAAACTGATAGAGAAATTTGAACAGAAAATTTCTTTGGGTGAAACTGAAAAACATCTTGAAAAATTAGCCAACTCAACGAATATCAATAACAGGGTGCTGGCTGCCGAATTAATCGGTTACTATAATAAAAAAGAGTATTTTCCGATTCTTATAAACCTGTCACGCGATTTCGAACCCGATGTGAAAGAAGCTTCCATTAAAGCCATGGCTCGGACAGCCTTCGCAGAAAACAGCTATACATTAATTGGTTTCCTGAATTCACACGCTTACTATTCATACGCGTTTGAGGCATTGGCAAAAATTGGTGATGAAGCATGCGAACACCTCGATCAGCTTTTTCTGTCGCCAGATACAGACAACAAACTACTGTCGAGGATCGTGAAGATTTACGGAAAAATCAGTAGTACGAAGACCATCGAGCTCCTGCTCAACAAGCTTGAAAACCAGAACAAGTTCATTGCAAGACAAGCTGTATTGGCCCTCAGGGAAGCCAGGTTCCAGGCATCACTTGGCAACATTAATAAAATACTAAATTACATTGTCCGCACCTGTAACCTCATGTCATGGAACATGATGGTTTTGAAATCAATACCTTATAACAAAAAATATTCATTGCTTTTAAAAGCAATGAATTCTGAAATCGAAGACAACTACAGCATGTTGTTTCATTTGCTGGCCCTGGCTTATAACTCCAACTCCATTGCAAATATCAGAAAACTGCTCGAAGAAGGAAACGACTACGATATCAGCTTTGCCATCGAATTACTCGATAAGATCGTTGTTGATGATGTTAAACAGGTACTGTTTCCATTGTTCGAAAACCTTACGGTCAAAGAGCGGATCAAAAAGCTGCAGTATTTTTTCCCGTCAGAAATAATTAAGCCCACCGACCTGTTGCCCGAAATTATCACCCGCGATTTTAACCTTCTGTCGTTATATTTTAAAGCCTGTGCAATTTATACATGGCCAGAGGAGAGAAAAGACATAGACAATATTCTGGTTTCATGCCTGTTTCATCCGCACAAATTAATTCGTGAGACGGCCGCTTATGTTATTAACGGCCTTGACGACACGTTTCTTGAAAAGGTTTTTCCCCGGCTTGAACCAGAGTATGTTACAGATATTCAATTGTCACTGTTCAAAGCTAAGAGCGGAACCGATCTTCTGCTGCTGGACAAGATTGAGTTTTTAAAGAACTGTTATGAACTGAGGAAAATACCCGAAGATATCTTGTTTGAGGTTGTTATAAACCTGAAATTTCACAGGTTTTTAAAAGACCAGAACATGGTACTTACAAAGAATAACAGGCAGTTTTCACTTCTGTTCATATACCAGGGAAACATTGAGGTTACTACCGGGGACAATAGTGTTAAACTGAAAAATGGCGATATTCTTTACACCGAGCCGTTTTTGCATGAAGCACAAAACCAGTTGACTTTGAAAACCCTTGATGAAGTAGTTCTTTTTTCAATTGATAAAGATATACTTCATCTGCTTATTTTTGATTATATCGAGATTCGTAACACGATACTCGAACTTATTGATACAACTATTTAATTTTAAAGAAATTAAGCCAACATGAATTATGAATATGACATATTTATAAGTTACGGGTCGTCAAATAACAATGATGGAGACGAACTCACACAGTGGGCTGCCAGGTTTTGTGAATATTTATCGGTAATCCTGAAGCGGATCACCAAACACGACCTTACCTTCCTGTTGCACGACGACCTTAGGGCAAGAAAGCAGCTGCTGGGTACCGAGAGTCCTGTAGTACTTACCAACACAGCCGTTTTCGTCACCTTGCTCTCACCCTTTCATGCAGACTCTGAATCGTATCAACACGAACTGAAAGAGGTTTATAATGCTGTATATCAAAATACAAACAATACTTCACGGTCTATCAACCGTATTTTTAAGGTGATGACCCTGCCAATGGACGATAATCTGCAACCCGATTGCCTTGTGAATGAAATAGGTTATGACTTTTACGAAACCAACAGGTACAGCAAGAAGTCAAAAACACTTGATATACCCGAGGAGGACCAGACAGGTGAAAAATTCTGGTCGAAGCTGATAGATCTTGCTTACGATATTACCGGGTCGCTTGAGTTATTGTCAGGAAAGGGCAATCAGGTAAAAGAAACCAAGAAATATGTTTACCTGGCCGAAACATCTTTCGACCATGCTGAAAGCCGCGAAGAGATAAAAAGAGAGTTACAGCACCTCGGATACAATATACTTCCCCTCATCAAACTACCTGATGACAAAGAACAGTTAGAGGCCCTGACGGGCAATTACCTCGACCGGTCTGTACTCTCAATTCACCTTATGGGGGCTTTCTACGGTGATTTTGTGAAAAACGCGAAAAATTCAAAGATTGATCTGCAAAACATCATTGCCAGATCAAAAATTTTGGCCCCTGACAGCAATCTTAAAAGGCTTATCTGGATACCAAGCGACCTTAAAACTACCGACCAGCGTCAATCGCTTTACCTCAACAGGCTTAAGCGCGACGAATCTTCAGCAGGCACAGAAATTGTCGAAGCTCCCATTGAAGTATTCAAAACAGTGCTGAAGACAAAGCTCGATGAGATAGAAAAGCCCGTTAGGGAAACATCCCACAACAGCAAGGTGTATGTTATTTTTGAGAACGGGGGCAAAGATGAACTATCCGGGCTTTATGAGACTCTTACACAGAACAGTATAGATATTATTGAACCCGAATTATCGTACCAGCAAACCGGCATAGTTACATTGCATAAGCAAAACCTTGTAATGGCAGATGCAGTGCTGATTTACAAGGGCAAAAGCAGTAATATCTGGTTTAATACCAAAGTCCAGGACCTTGTTAAAGCACCCGGTTTTGGTAAAGACAAGCCTTACGATGTTATTGGACTGATAACCGATAGCATCATTGATGAAAATGTATTGAAATTTATACAAGATACTGCCATTCAAAAATCGGAAATGCTCGATGAAGCATTCTGCACCAGCTTCTTAAACCATCTTAAACAAAAACAGGATGACCGCTAAGTTAATACAGGACACATACGAAGCGCTTTCGGCAAGGAACCCTTTTCCCGGGCTCAGGCCGTTCGCTGTCGAAGAGAACCACCTGTTTTTTGGCCGGGAAGGCCACAGCGAAACAGTGCTGAATTACCTTGCAAAGAACCGTTTTGTTGCAGTTACAGGGGCATCGGGCAGTGGTAAATCTTCGCTTATTTATTGCGGGCTAATACCTACACTTTATGGAGGTTTTATTGTCAACGCCGGTTCGTCATGGCGCATAATCACTACCAGGCCCGGTAACAGCCCTGTTGAAAATCTTGCCAATGCACTCGCCGAAACCGATAAAGAGCATAAATACAGTCTTAATGGCTCAATAAAAAAACAAATCAATTATACCGTGTTGCGACGAAGTTCATACGGCCTTGTTGACGCCATCAGGCAAATGAACATTCCGAAGGGGGAAAATATCCTCCTCATCCTCGACCAGTTCGAAGAGTTATTCCGCTTTAAGGAGAGCCGAAAAGATTCGACGGCCATCAACGAAACCGAAGCTTATATCAAGCTTATCGTAAACGCGATAAAAAACCAGGAATATCCAATATATGTAGTACTCACCATGAGGAGCGATTTCATTGGTGAATGTTCGCAGTTTCAGGAACTTACAAAGCTTATCAATATAAGTAACTTCCTTATCCCGCAAATGACGCGGAACGACTTCAAAGAAGCAATACTGGGACCACTGGCCGTGGGAGGCGCTGAGATTGATCCGCAACTATTGCATCATATTCTTAACAGCATAGAAAATAAGTCAGACCAGCTTCCGGTACTACAGCATGTGATGATGCGTACATGGGAATATTGGGCCAGGTATAACGAACCAGGCACCTCTCTTAAAATGCGCGATTATGAAACGGCCGGAAAGATCGAAAATGCCCTGTCGATGCACGCTAACGAAGCATACGAAGAGCTCGGTGAAGAAGGGCAGCAGATTTGTAAAATACTTTTTAAATCTTTGACATTAAAAGGGACAGACAACAAAGGAATCAGGCATCCGGCAAGCATAAAGGCAATAGCTGAAATAGCACAGGTTTCGGACCAGAAGGTTATGGATGTGGTAGAAAAATTCAGGGCCAGTGGCCGTTCTTTTTTAACCCCCTCTGAACATATCGCGCTCGATGCCGACTCTGTAATAGATATCTCGCACGAAAGCCTCATGCGCATCTGGGATAAGCTAAAGATATGGGTAGAAGAAGAATTCTCATCGGTACAGATGTATTTAAGGCTATCGGAAGCAGCCTCGTTATACCAGATAGGCCAGACAGGCCTTTGGAGGCCACCCGACCTACACCTTGCCCTGAACTGGCGACGTACCCAAAAACCCTCTCTGGCCTGGGCGAAGAAATATAATCCGGCATTTGAAAAAGTAATGGTCTTTCTCGATGCAAGTGAAAAAAAATACCAGCAGGAAGAACAAAACAAAGTGAGGGTACAGCGCAAAGCGCTCGACCGTACCCGAAGATTTGCGTTATCTATGGCCGGAGTGCTTGCAGTAGTGATTATCCTTCTTTTTTGGGCCAATTCCCAACGGGTAGACAATCTGCAACTGTCTAAAGACCTTGAAAACCTGAATTATGACCTGCAGCTAAAAAAGGAAGAAGCAGATAAGCTCAGGGGACTGGCCGAACAAAAAGCAGGAAAGGCCGAAGTGGAAGCCCTCTACAGTCAGCTTAAGGCCGATTCGGCAGAAAGGGCAAGGGAAAGAGCACAGCTTGTGTCGCGGTTAAGCGAGCAGGAGAAAATGCTTGCACAGCAAAAGGCAGACTCGGCCTCCAGGGCAAGTATGCTCGCACAGCAACAAAAAAATCAGGCTGAACAAACCGCGCAGCAGGCGATCAAAGGACAGACCGAAGCCGAAAAGCAAAAAGAGATAGAATTCAGGAGAAGAATGTACACCATCGCCCAAACCATGTCGGTAAAATCCCTTGATGTAACCGATGCAGACCTCAAAGGACTGCTGGCGCTGCAGGCATACCAGTTCAACAAACAGTATGCCGGTCAGGAAAATCATCCCGACATATACAGCGGGCTCCACGCAGCGATTGAAACATTCAATGGCAAGAACTTCAACCTGCTCTCAGGGCACGACGAAGGCTCGGTTTGGTCGGTATTTTTCTTACCAGGCACCAATGTCTTTTACAGTTCGGGATGGGACGGCAAAATATTATCGTGGGACATGAACAGCAGTTCCCGCAAACCTCGTACCCTGATAAACAATAATTTCAGCAATAAAAACCTGGTCATCAGTTCAAACGGGCGCTGGCTGGCATGCGCTACCACCTCCACGGCCATTCAGCTTTTCAACCTTAACCAGGCAAACTCACAGCCACAGTTACTTACCGGACAGCAAGGCTACTTTGAATCACTATGTTTTGCTGCCGATAATAACGGCCTGTATGCCTCGGCAAGCGACAATTCGATCGTTTTTTTCGACCTGATAAACAACCAGCGAAAGGTTTTTGCCACACATACCGCAAGGATCAGAAGCATTGGCGTATCTCCCGGCGGAAAAAGCCTGGTTGCCGGAACCGACAAAGGTGTTTTGCTTTATAATACAGCAAATGCTGAATCTAAGGTAATTTCATCATCCGGCAGCATCATAAGTATTGTGACCTTTAATAAAAGAGGAACACTGATTGCATGGGGCGATACCCGCGGGGTTATCTATGTATATGATGTGAATTCAGGAAATATTATCAGAACTATCAATGCACACAATGCAAGGGTCGTGGATCTTAAATTCAGTCCGGATAACAGCCAGCTTGCATCATCGAGCAACGATTCGAGGATTAAAATCTGGAACACGAGAGATTTTACCCTTCGCCCTATAGATATACTGGTGCCTGAAAACTGGCCCATGTCTATTGCATTCAGCACAGACGGTAAATACCTTGTATCTGCACATCAGAATGCCAAATTATTCTACTGGCCTTCCAAAGCAGATGACATAGCAGAGCAGATATGCCCTAAAGCAGGCCGAAACCTTACCCAGCGCGAATGGGAAGCATACATAGGATACGATATTAATTACCAGAAAACGTGTATAAATAAATAAAATAATCTGATCTTTGTAATCAACCATGATTGTTATGATGCAAAAACTCTTAGGGATATTAACATTGCTGCTTATTCTGCCGAACTTTACCTATAATGCTCTCGCTCAAGATAATTGCGGAAGTATGCTTGTCGAAGCACAAAAACTTTACAGGCAAGGCAATATCGAAGAAATACCAGACATGCTCAAACCCTGTATCGAAAGCGGTTTTACACGCCTGCAGCGCAACGAAGCCTATAAAATCCTCATTTTGGTCTATTTGTTCGACGGCGACCAGTTGAATGCCGAAAATACCATGGTGGAGTTCCTGAAAAAAAACCCGGAATACGAGGTGATGCCCAACGATCCGGTTGAGTTTGTCACACTTTTCGAAACTTTCCGAACACTGTCGGTTTTCTCTTTCGGACTGAGATTTGGCACCAACTTTACCAATCCGAAAATTATCGAGCAGTTTTCAGCATTAGATACTGAACACACCGATTCAAAAAACATCACACGAGCCGGTTACCAGATAGGTGTCTCAATTAATCAGTATGTAGCCAGGCGAATATTTTTGAACCTCGGCATTAACTATGTGCATAGTTCATACAAATTCCTTGAAGAATCTGTTATCAACCCCAATTCACCCGATCCGGCAACAATTTCTACCTCATTAAAAGAGTTTATCAACCTGTATGAAGTACCTGTGACTTTGGGTTATGAAATCGAATACAAAGGCCTCAATTATTATCTGAAAACCGGATTGGGCATCAATAAAATTTCCCGCGCTTCAGCAATACCCGAAAACGGGGGTATCGGGGCAGAAGTATCAATGACCCCTTACCGCAAAAATATGCTGTACACCTGGCAATTCGGCGCAGGCGTTAAATACAAGGTGCCCAGGGGTTACCTCATTTTCGATCTGAGGTACCAGTACGGTCTTAACAATATTGTTATGTCTGATTTAAGATATACCAATGATGAACTTATCTGGAGATACAATTATATTGATGATGATTTCTCTCTGAATGCTTTCTCCGTATCTGCCGGGTACTATTTTTCTTTTTATCAGCCTAAAAAGAGATAACAGATGATCAGAAATATTAAAACTATACTAACAGTACTGCTAATACTAATTGCAGTAGGTTCGTGCGACAACTTCGACATCAGTTCAAAACAGTCTGATACATTTATTAAGTTTTACGGGGCTTCGGCCCTCGATTACGGCAGTGATGTAAAGCAGCTGCCCAATGGAAATTATTTTATTACCGGAACCATATCATTAAGCGAAAGCAATACAAGTGCATTTACATTGGTTACCGATGAATATGGTAATTCGGCCACAGACCTTAAAATCATTGACGGAAAAACAAATGCCAGTTCAAGGATTTCTATGACTGCGCTGCTGCCCGATGGCGGAATTGCTGCCATTGGCACATACCAGGTAAGAAGCGGTAACAACGATATCTGGGTACTCAGGTTCAACAACCTGGGAGACACAATATGGACAAGAAAGTTCGGATCATCAAACAACGATGAGGGGTTTGGGCTTACGATCAACGAGAATAATGAAATAGTATGCATTGGTTATA
>JAWOHT010000265.1:0-11408 GCA_046485045.1 Bacteroidales bacterium | reverse complement strand
TCATCAATGAAAAACCAATGTTTCCTTCGTCTTCAGACAGAGAAATAATACATGATTCTCCTGAAAAATCCGATGCTGACGGCTTAATCCAACACTCTATGGTAATTTCATTGGTCTCTTTACAGGCTTTTACAATTTTCTTAGCAGGTTTTAACGATTTAATACAGGTGGCATTAGTTATTTCAAGCCTGCTGTTGTTTTGCCAGCTTACATTGGTTGTATCGTTAATAAACAGGTCAACCGGTTCTTCAATCCCCGAAAGGTCGTGGATAATGGAATCGCTGTTAAGTGAAAAATTGTAATATGCGATTAACCCGTCATGCCAGCGTGCCTTTTCTGCAAGCGACATAGATGAAACCCGTAGTTTGTTGCTGTTATCGGATAAACCGTTTTCGTTTATCGCGTTCACAATATAGAAGTAGGTGGTATTGGGAGAAACTGTGTTGTCTGTATACAGTGTGTCATTGGTACTGGCAGTGTGCAATGCTTCGAATTTATCCTGTGGATAAACAGCCCTTTTTACAATAAATCCCGATTCATCAGCCGACCTGTATTTCCATTTAAGTGTAATGGAATTCGATTCAATGGCTTCGGGTGTAAGCAGCTCGGGTGGTTCGGGCAATACAAGAAAAGGGATTTCTGCCGTGATGAAAGGTGTGTATCCTGAAAAATTAAACTCATTAAAAGCCCTTATCCTGTAGGCATATGATTCGCCCTCTTTAACAGTGGTATCAGTATATGATAGAACAAACCCCGTTTTCTTAAGTAAAGCAAATTGTCCTGAATTTGCAGATTCCCTTTCAATTTCAAAACCAATAACCTGATCAGAAAAAGCCTCCCAGGACATCACCGTTTGGTTAAATTTAACTAGCGCTGTTTTAAAATTTCGCGGTACCTGTGGTATAATATTGGCAGGTGTCCTAACCATCAGGGTATCTGAAAATTTTGAATATCCGTCGTTATTATAAGCCCTTATACGGTAATAATAAACTGCATCGTCTGCAAGGGTTGTATCGTTGTAGGTTGCTATTCCGGAAAGAAGATTTTTAAGATTGGCAAAGACCATCGTACTGTCTGCCCGTTGAAGCTGGAAACCGTTTTCATTGGGTGAATTATCATCCCATTTGATTTCTGCGCTGAAGGGGGAAATATATTCCAAAACAAGATTTGAAGGCGCCGAAGGAATAATCAGCGGTTCAGTTTGAATTCTTAAGGTATCGGAGGGAAGGGACAAACCGTCATTATTAAAGGCAATGATCCTGTAAAAATAAACGGTGTTAGATTTGAGACTAGTATTTATATAAAGTGTGCTGTCAGCTTTAAGGGTATCAATTCTGACAAAAAGACCGGGATTATTCAGAGATCGTTCTATATAAAAACCGCTTTCATTGGTGGTATTGTCAGACCATTCAATGGTAGCGGAAGTTTTCGACAGGTTTTTCAACAACAGGGCGGTGGGCGACCCGGGTGGATTAAGGGTGGTGACTTTCAGGGTATTGGTGTAAGCCGAAAGGCCATCTGCATTATATGCCCTTACCCTGTAATAATAGGTTTTTCCCTGGTCAAGACCGCTGTTTAAAAATGTGTTCTGATTTCTCCCGCTGGTGTGTATCTGTTGAAAACCTGAAGTAGCTGCAAGCGACCTGTAAATATAAAAACCGGTCTCGTTGCTCGACCGGTCCTGCCAGCTTAATTTTACCGCCGATGGGGCAATGCTGTCCGATTTTAGTGTAAGTGGCGCTATCGGAGGTTGCAATGGCAGGGTGCTTACCTTAATAATGTTGGTGTATCCTGAGGCACCGTCATCGTTGTATGCCCTTACCCTGAATGTATGGGCCGTATTGGGTTGAAGTCCGGTGACTGCCAGTTGACGTGTATTTGCCGCAATTGTTTTGAATAACTTGTAACTACCGGTGCTATCCACTAATTTGTAAATCTGAAAACCTGTCTCGTTATTGGAATTGTCGTTCCAGGCAATAGTAAAGGAGTTCTTTGTAACGTCTGTGGCGTTTAAGCCATCCGGGGCAGCAGGTAACTGAAGGGCCAGGGTAGTGACAGTGAGAACGTTTGAATAGGACGAATGGCCGTCTTCGTTGTAAGCTTTAACCCTGTAAAAATAAGTAGTTTTGGGTGTTAATGAACTGTTGGTATACTCTTTTATATTGGCTTTAACTGTGGCAATCTGTCTGAAATTTTCCGCGGTTCCGTCAGATCGTTCGATGATAAAACCTAATTCGTTGTTGGAGTTGTCGTTCCAGGCTAACCTGACTGAGGTTGTACCGGTAAGCAATGAACGTAATGAAACCGGTGCCACAGGTATTGAAGGTGGTAAAGTACTTAAGGTAAACTCATTGGTAACCGAATTACCGGTTTTAATGCGATAGGTATAGGCAGTATTCGGTACCAAACCACCATTCTGAAAGATTTTTTGGGGATAGCTAATTGTAGCAATGTCTTCGAAAACAGTACCTTCAACTGCTTTTCTCTGAATGGTATAGGTTACCGGATAAAAATAACTTTTCCATTCGAGTTCAATGGTTTTGCTTGATAAAGCATTCGCTGTTAAGCTTACCCGCCAGACTGAATCGTTGTAAACCTCGTTGGGCAGCAGAAGCACCCTGTCCGGGGGGCTTAACTCATTGCCTCGCGGGACATCAATTTCGGGTTTATAGGTAAAAGCAACAAAATCGTCAAGTTCAATCCATTCATCTCGGGCAGCAGCGAAAAGTGGTTCGGCCCCGCCAAAAAAAGAGGTAATATTTAGCCTGTCAATACCAATGGAGGTTAAATTTCTTAATGTAAACCCGGTAATCTGGGATACCAGTTTTCCATCAATATAACCTTCAAATATTGCGTCTGTATTGCCGTAATCGCCATTAATTGAGTTCATGACAGTTCTTAATGTTACAGTATACCATTTGCCTGATTCAATCCGGGTATCCCATAAACTTGTTGCACCATATTGATGCGTCTGGCCATGATAATAATAATAATGTGCTATAGTAGGCTGTTCGCTCCACATTAGAAAGTTAACAAATCCTCCATCATAAGGTGGCCCATACCATCCATCCCATACCGGGCCTCCTCTAATTCCTGGAATTTTGCCACCATGTACCCATTCAAAACCAGGATTAAACTTAATGCGATAAGAAAAGTATAGCTCTTCGGGTGATTTATTTAATAGGGTTTCCCAACCGCCACCCGCCGGAATGCCAGATCCTGCATATGATCCTGCCGGGAGTAAAAAGCGCATAACTTTAGAACCCTGTTCCGGATCAGTATTTTCAATTATATACACAGTTGATTCTTTTTCAAGATAAGAACCCTCCCAGGGATAATTCCAATCCGATTGCCATTCATTGAATTTGTATATTCCAGGGGTGTTATCTTCAAAATCCTGGTTAAAATGTATATCAAACATCTTATTGGATTCAATCTGCTGTGAAAAACAGACAGATATACCGGCAAAAAATATATATAGAATAATTATTCTTTTCAACATAAGGGTTTAATCAGCATAAAAAAATTTCTGAACATCAGGCTATGCAGAAAACGTTTTACCAACCTGCAATATTATTCATTTTATTTAAATAATTAAATAATATAACATATAAAATTCAAAATAATTCAGATTTTTGCAGACTATCTATCAGACTGTTAGAGAACTCAGGCGCTCTTTGACTGGAAATGTGCCAAAGATCAGGAAAATCATCATCAGAATATTCAGAAAAATTCATATCATGATAAGTAATTTTATTATAGTCTAAGTATGATTTCAGTATGTTGATATTTTGTTTGCCAATCTTCGTCTCGTAAACTTTTGCCTGGATTGAAGATAATGGCATTTTAAAAAGTATTAATCTGCTATTGTTTGCTTTTGCCAAATTAAAAATATCATTTAACCGGCTTTTATTCCATTCATTAAAAGTAATCAGATATTGCTCTTTAATCTCCAGATTTGCATACTCTATCGCAAGTTTTCTTGCATTGATGATGCTCAATGAGTCAACCATTATTCCTCCACGATTCACGAGGTTAAGATTTTGATTTGAAACCGGAGCAATTTTAAAAATCTTTATGTAAAGTTCATGTAATGAATTTCTGTTAAATATTTCTTTTAATAATGAAAAAATTCGATTGGTATAAAAAAAGTAGTTAAAAGTTACACTTATTTTGGTTGAAAAATTATTTTTGGAATACTTCCAGAATTCTGTTAAAATGCTAAAATTAAGATATGGAATAATGGCATGAATATTCCTGTCGTCAACCCAGTAACTTTCATAATTGTCGTTTAATGAACACATTCCACAAGGAGCTTCAAGAAAAACCGTTGATTTTTCCAATAATCCCCGGCATTCTAATGTCCTCATTGCCAAATAATAGGTTGTACTGGTAGTCATTCCCCTTCCCGCATTGATAGTATATATTCCATTTTGCTTCAACCGATCATCGAATTGTTTTTCTACAATAGATGCAGCAACCCGCGATGAGCCAAAAAAGAAAAAATATTGCCTGTTTGCATTCATTGAGATGTCATAGAAAGGATCAAGCTTTTTAAGATAATGATTGTTAAAAAATGGAATGGTGCTGAAAGCAATTTCAAATACAATAAGCGGGATAATTAAAAAAAGCGTAAATCTAAGTACAAGTCTTTTTTTCATAACTAGAACTGAAAGTAAATAAATGATTTTGCATCTTTGAAGTAGAGGAATATTACCATTAATACAGCATAATATACAATCCATCTTATGGGTGCGGGTGCAGATTTAAAATAAAGCGGATGTTCATGTCTTCTGTTAATCCATTCTATGATGACCAGGATCAAAATAAGGTATAAATAACTATACAATCCTGATTCAGATTTATCGAAGCTAAGGACAGCAATTTGCCTGATATAATAAAAAGCCTGGCTGACGGATTGAGCTCTGAAAAACACCCAGGCAATTAAAGTGAGAATGAATGTAATAATTATGGCGGAGATTTCTCTGAAAGATGGAAAGATTCTGTTCAAAGCAACGATATCTTTGTTTTTTTCCTTCTTCTTTTTTATGTTGCCAAAAAGAATACCAGGTATATAGTATAAACCATTAAGAAATCCCCAGATTACAAATGTCCAGTTAGCGCCATGCCAGAAACCGGATATAGTAAAGGTAATAATACTGTTTTTTATCTGGTTGAACTTATTGCCCCTGTTTCCACCTAAAGGTATATATACATAATCACGAAACCATGTAGATAATGAAATATGCCATCTCCTCCAAAATTCAGCAATGTTTCTTGAAAAATATGGATATGCAAAATTTCGCATCAGATCAAATCCGAATAACCTGGCGGAACCAATGGCGATATCGGAATATCCTGAGAAATCACCATATATTTGAAAGGCAAAATAAATAACTCCCACAATTAAGGTGATACCTGAAAGGTTATTGTAATTGGAAAAGATATATTCAACCTGGGTTGCACAGGTATCTGCAATCACAATTTTTTTGAATAGTCCCCATAAAATTTGTCTAAGTCCGCCTTTTGCTTTTTCCAGATCAAAATTTCTTTTTTTGTAGAATTGAGGGAGCAGGTTTGAAGCACGCTCAATAGGTCCTGCAACAAGTTGAGGAAAAAAACTTACAAATGCAAAAAATGAAACAAAATCGCGGGTTGGTAATAGTTCTTTTTTGTAAACGTCTAATGTATAACTAAGAGTTTGAAATGTGTAAAAGCTTATTCCAACAGGCAATATTATATTTAAGCTGGAATAGTTGGCTTGTAAACCTAAAGAGGTTAATAAATCTGCGAATGAATCTGTAAAGAAGTTGAAATATTTAAAAAAACCAAGTAATCCGAGGTTGGTGATGATGCTTAAAGAAAGTAATAGTTTTCTTTTGCTAAGTTTTTCAGTTTTTCCAAGAAAAACACCTACTAAAAAATCAACGCAGGAACTAATAAAAATTAAAGATAAAAACCTGTAATCCCACCATCCATAAAAAACATAACTTGCAATCAGTAATAAAATATTTTGGCCGTTTCGGTTGTTTTTAAAAATTTTCCAATATAGAATGAAAACAATTGGAAGAAATATGGCATAAGTTAACGAATTGAAAAGCATTTATTTTAATTTTCTTTAAAAATAATAAAAGTTATTATTTTTTAACGACCTCAAGGTTTAAAATTTTCTACGACCCCTAAATGCCTTGTAAGAAGTAGTAGAAAAACCCTGCGAGGGTTTTAAACCCTCGCAGGGTTAACATCGGAATTATCCCTTGAGTAAAGCGTTACTTCGCTACACTCGTATCGCTCAACTTTTTTGCAAATCTAATTTAAAAACTATCAAATCATCGGATTATTATTTGTTCTGTAATCATTTTGTTTTCTTTTCGTAAATGTAAGAGATAAATACCCTGCGAAAGGTCTGAAATATCTATATCTGTTACTGTATTATTGCCGGCGGGCAAATCGGACTGGTAAACAGTCCTCCCGGAAACATCCGTAACAATCAGGGCTGTCGAGGAATTCATCCCGTTTGAATAGAAAACTTTGAATTTTCCGTCAGAAGGATTAGGATAAGCCATCAATTCTTCATTTTTATTGCTCGTATTGCCTGAAACTGAATTAACAATATTATTTGCACTCAATTCGGTTAAACCAATGTCGGGCAGTTTACCATAAGGTTCAGCCTGGCGGTAAGAATCTGATGGTATGCCAACATATTTTCCGGCATCAATGGCCGGAGACTGTTCGGAAACCATGAAATTGTCATTGTAAATATCTACAAAACCGGGGTCTTGTGAAAATGAGCTTCTGTCAATATTTAAAGCAGACTGAACCTCGGAAATTGAACTGTATTGTTTGCTGTTGATATTTAAAAATCCTGTTCTCTCCGGATAAAAAATATTGTTATCGGAGACAAGCCTGTCCATACCGTGGTTGATGGCCAAATCGCCGGCATTAACCAGGTAAAAGATGTTATTGTATAAGGTGAGTTCAGCATAGGTTGTTGTAACCCCGCTGGCATTACCATAAAAAACATTGTTAAAGATATCTGCCGTGGAAAGATTACTGCTGATATTGATAGCAGTCTGATTTTCCCTGAAAATATTGTAGTATATTTTATTGGTTAAGGCAAATGAGAATATTCCATCGGTGGTATTTTTAATGGTTGTATATTTAATGGTATACGTTTTCCCGTCAATAATACGCACGCCGCTGGCGGCCCCTTCAAGGACATTGTTTTCAATGCGGTTGTTGTCTGAATTACTCCCCATAAAATATATACAACTGATTGCCTCATTGGCAATAATATGTATGTCTTTGATAACAACATTGCTTTTTTCGAATACCCTCACGGCATAGTCTTTGGCAGAGCTTGCAATAATTGGCCTTTCTCCTTCACCATAAGCGCCAATCACAATGTTTTCAGCCAGGATATTTATTTTACTTTCGTTTGATTTGGTTCCCTTTTTTTGAAGATACTCATAGCCTGGTTTCCAGGTTACTGCATTCCATGAACTAAAGGGGTGCTCAATTGTCCCGTTCTTACTTTTGTCATTAATATTGGTTGGGTCAATATAAACGATTTTGTCATCGGTTGGAGGTTCAACCGGTGAAGGCTGAGGAACCTTGATATGATTAACATTAACGGTAATAACCGCCGAGGCTGATTTTGGCGCTGTATGGTTATCGGTTACCTCAACAGTTAATGCAAACTTATCTGTGGTTTTCAGCGCTGCTGGTAATTGTAAGGTAAGCCGCCCGTTGCTCTGATTTAATGCAAATGTACCAGATGTATTTCCGCTTAATATTTTGTAAGACAATTTTTGTCCTTCATCAGGTTCAGTGGCCTTAATAGTGCCAATGACTAAACCTGCTTTGCTTGTATCGGCAACCTGAAATACAGCAGGAGAAATGGCAGGAGGATTATTAACTGGTACGGGCTCAGGTACGGGTACAGGTACGGGTACAGGTACGGGTACGGGTACAGGTACGGGTACAGGCTCAGGTCCCGGCTCAGGTTTGGGCTGTGAGTCATATTCGAATGGTGAAATTACAATTCTGTCTTGCGAGCTTAACTCATTCCCTCTGGGAACATCTATGTTGTCTTTATAGGTATATGCAACAAAATCATCAAAGTCTGCCCATTGGTCTCTATTTGGTGCAAACTCTGGACCATACCCACCATAAAAAGAAGTAATCCATAATCTGTCAACACCCATACTAGAAATATTTCTTAGTCTTAAATCTGTTACACGACTGACTAATCTTCCATCAAGAAATCCTTCAAATATACCATCACTATTTCCACCAGAAGTTCCAATAGTATTCATTACAACACGATATGTTATTGTATACCATCTTCCGGATTCGATAAGACCGTCCCAGTATGTAGAGGATCCATGTACACTAGTCATATTATGATGATAATAATAGAATTGAATAGAAGGTCTATCATTAAACATCAATAATCCAATAAAACCATTATCATAAGGAGGAGCTCCATCATTATCCCAATTATTTCCTGCTCTTAATCCAGGTATTTTACCTCCTCGAACCCATTCGAAATCAGACTTGAATTTCACTCTATACGAGAAATATAATTCTACATATTGATTGTTAAGCATTACATACCATTGACCTCCGCTATTACTCGGATCTACACCACCTGCGGGCATTACAAACCTCATGTTTTTAGTTCCATTTTCAGAATCTGAGTTTTGTAAAATTTGAGGAGATATTTGCCTATTTGACCAAGTAGGATAATTCCAGTCCTTTTCCCATTCAGCGTCATTGTATATACCAAGAGTGTTATGTTCAAAATCCTGCTTAAAATATATATTGTAAATATCTGATGAATTTTGTGAATGAACTAAGAAAAAACATAATCCCCAAATCATAACCGATAAAACTGATTTTTTCATGATAGCATTTATTTGATAAATAAATAATATTTTGTGACGAATAGTGTATTTGTTTTGACGAGTATACGAAAATATTTGACGAATGTTTCGGCAATCTTCATTATCTATCCATCATTATTAGTATTAATACAGTATATGCCACCATAGATATTATCTTTAAATGCCATTGCCCCGATAATAATCACATACTTTTTTGTTTTTATAATTGAACTTTTATTTCAAAATCATACTTCTTGGCTTCCGTCCCTTTGGCTATGCATTTTACATTTGATTGATGTATGCTATAGGCCCTTGTCGTTCCCATCCTTTTGCCGGGTCAATATGGTATCAAAAATGGAGAAAAGTTTTTGAGTAATAGTTCTTTTGGTTATCATCCTGTTTAGGATAAAGAACCCTGTAAATCTTACCTGTGATTACTTTGATCCAACGTGCCGCTGCTTTTGCTTTCTTTTTTCGCTTGGGGTAACTATGAAACCGTTGGTCTATCATTAGTTGTTTCAATTCCCTGTTAAACGTTTGGCGCAATTATTTCTAAATAGTGTCTGCTGATTATTGTCAGAAGTCAATAAAAGTAGTATATTTAGGGGTGTATTTATTTTAGTGCAAAGAAATATGGCAAAAGCGCTTAAAAATTGTGCATTTAAACAAACTTACCACAGCCAAAACCAGTTTACCATTGCTGGGTTTGAAAGTCCCTTCTCAAAAAGTTTAGATCCCTATAATCGATGGGTAGTTTTAGCCCAAAAAATCCCCTGGGATATCTTAGCGAAGACCTATCTGGGTCAAATGGGGAATAACAAGACAGGAGCAGATGGTATCAATCTTCGGGCTGAAATTGGAGCAATGATCTTCAAACACTTATGTGATTTGAGTGATAGGGAAACAGTACTTCATATCCAAGAAAATATGTACATGCAATACTTTTTAAGGTACAGTAGTTTTGCAACCGAAGAACCATTTGATCCTTCCTTGTTTGTGGATTTCAGGAAATGGCTGGGGATTGAACAGATCAACAAAAACATTGAACAGATATTGGGTTTGGGCAAAGCAGTATCCAAGGATGTGAATCAAGGTGAAGGCAATCAAGATTCAGATAACCTGGACGTGTCTCAGCATGTTGATCCCCAAAAGAGCACTACCTCATCGTTTGAGGAGAACGTAAAAATTGAAAGCTCTCATCAGGAATCTACAATACCTGGGCCAATAAGCCATAAAGGAACACTCATCTGCGATGCTAAAGCTTGCCTACAGGATATTGCTTATCCAACAGACCTAAACTTGTTGAACGATGCACGTGTGAAATCCGAGAAACTGATTGATGTGTTGTTCAATCCGCTGAAACATCAAGATAATCAGCAAGTCCTAAATAAGTTCTAATTCAACTCAAAATGACATTATTTAATGTAACTGAAGAAGCCAGGCATTACGACCAAAGAGTATCGAAAAGACAAGATCCTTCTTCGGTTAATATCCGTGAAATATTCGAAAGAAGAACCAAAAAAGGAGTGTATTGCTGGTTTTATGAGAAGCGGTTATATGAAACATTACGTAATATCCCTAAATGTAAAATACTTGATATGGCCTGCGGAACAGGGTTCCTTTCGGTTTTGCTGGCAAAGTTCGGTCACAATGTTGTTGCAATTGATATATCGATTGGTTCAATTGAATATGCTAAAGAATTAGCATTGGTAAATGGTGTTGCAAATAAAATTGAGTTTAAAGTAATGGATGCTTCAAAACTGGAATTTGATGATAACACATTTGATTATATAACAGGTGAAGATGCGTTACACCATATAATTAAATACACTGGAGCAATTGATCACATTTACAGGGTATTAAAACCCGGCGGTATAGTTATTCTGCATGAGCCGTTTGCATTTAACCCACTTATCAATCTGTTACGGTTTATAAATGTCAGGATAAAACATTACGAGGGCGAGCAGTTCCTTGGGAGAAAAGAATTAAAGCTGATGAAAAAGGCTTTTGACGAAGTGACAATTACCGACCGTTCTGTATTATATCCCTTTGCACGTTTTTTTATTAATGATACGCCTCTAAATAGAAGAATTAATCTGATTGCCAGGAAGATCGACACTATATTTCAGAGAACTGTGCCATTTGCCAGCAGGATTTACGCATTGGGTTTTGTGGAAATGAAAAAAAATTGAAATATCGAATGGTCTGTTTAAAATAGGGATTAACAGTCTTACATAAAACCACAATATATTTCAATAGAAAACAATTAATCAAAAATTTTAGGGGGAATAGATTAGTATTCTGATTCCAATGATAATAAATTACACTTCTATGATTACCCCCAGTGTTAGGACAGTTTTATCTTAAAAACAAGATTAATAAAAAATATAATACTAATGATGTAATTTGTGTTAATAACCGGAAATAACTTGTAGCGCAGCGGAAAGTTATTCTGGTTATTAACACCTTTTCTTTTTTGCCTACTTTTTTCTTTTGTTAAAAAGTCCATATTTTGTTAAT
>JAWOHT010000200.1:0-130161 GCA_046485045.1 Bacteroidales bacterium | reverse complement strand
CCATAAATGCCCAAAACAGTGCTTTTACCTGCATTTTTTTTGAAATCGTTCATATCTATTTCAAGGCCTGCCAGAAACATGATGTATAACAAACCAGCTGTACCCGATAAGATAATACTACTGTCACGCGTAAGCAAATTGAATCCAAAAGGCCCGATGAGAATTCCTGCAATGATCATTCCCAGAAGATGTGGTAGTTTTAATCTCTCCGAAAGGATAGGAATAAAAAGGATAATAAGCAGGATGATTAAAAATTTTAATACCGGATCGGTAATGGGTAATATTATATTTAATATCATATCTGGCATATTTTGCAAAGGTAGTCTTTTTTTTTCGGGAGCCGGGAAGATAAGTTTTACCATCTTTTTCGCAAATTGTTCTGTTGGCAGTAATAAAATATTTCAGACATGGATCGCCAGACTCAATATTTTAAAATTATTACTGCAAAAAGAAAAATGCGTCCTGAATTTATATAATTTTGACCAAACCTGACTATTATGAATGTCGCTATCAAGCTTCCCTTTGAGGATCCTATCCTGATATTTTCACTCATCATCATTATTTTGTTCTTTGTGCCTGTGGTTTTAAGAAAAATCAGGATTCCTCATATAATCGGATTGATTCTGGCTGGGGCTGTTGTAGGACCAAACGGATTTGATATTCTGGCCCGCGACACGGGTATTTTGTTATTCGGCACTGCCGGGTTACTTTATATAATGTTCCTGGCTGGTTTGGAGATGGATATGGCGGAGTTAAAAACCAATAAAAACAAAAGCATCGTTTTTGGACTTTTTACCTTCTCAATTCCCATGATCATTGGTACCCTTGTAAGTTTTTATGTTCTCAATTTCACCCTTATCACTTCGGTGCTTTTAGCAAGTATGTTTGCTTCGCACACACTCATAGCATACCCAATTGTGAGCCGTTACGGGGTCGTAAAAAACAGGTCTGTTACCATAACAGTGGGGGGCACAATTATAACCGATACTTTAGCCCTGATGGTACTTGCAGTAATTGTAAAGATAGTTGAAGGAGAATTGGGAGTGTTTTTTTGGCTCAAAATGTCTATTTTGTTCATGATGACCGTGGTAATTATTTTGGTTATAATTCCTCGTGTTACACGCTGGTACTTTAAAAATGATGACGACCAGATATCGCAGTTTATTTTTGTAATGGGTATTGTTTTTCTTTCGGGTATACTGGCCTGGATTTCAGGTGTTGAACCTATAATAGGTGCATTTCTATCTGGTGTGGCACTTAACAGGTTAATTCCAAGAACCTCTCCGCTTATGAACAGAATTGAATTCATCGGGAATTCTCTTTTTATACCCTTTTTTCTTATAAGTGTTGGAATGATTGTTGATTACAGGGTGTTTTTAACCGGTCCACGGTCTTTAATTGTTGCGTTTGTGATGACAGTTATAGCCACTCTTAGCAAATTTCTGGCTGCATGGTTCACAGCTAAATCGTTCAGGTATTCAAAAGACGAACTATGGATGATTTTCGGACTAAGCAATGCCCAGGCTGCAGCAACGCTCGCGGCTGTAATGATTGGTTATAATATCATTCTCGGATATGATGCAAACGGTAATGCCATACGTCTTTTAAACGATGATATTCTTAACGGTACCATTATCATGATTCTGGTTACATGCACACATGCGTCGTTTGCCGCATACAGGTCGGCAAGAAATCTTGCCCTTACAGATAAAAAAGAGTTTAAGCCCGGCTCAGTTACCAAATCAAAGTTTCTTATACCGATTTCAAATCCCAATACAGTAGATTCATTAATTCAACTTGGAACAACACTGATAAATAAAAATGCAGAAGATCAGATTTATGCGCTAAATATAGTATCAGACCAGGATTATGAAGCCAAAAGCCGTTCAGATGGTATGAAGCTGCTGGAAAGAGCTGTTAAAACCGGCGCAGCCGCCAATACTTATATTGAACCGTTAAACAGGCATGATATCAATGTGGCCAATGCCATTATTTTTACTATGCGCGAAACAGAAATTACAGATCTTATAATCGGTCTTCACCAGAAACAATCTCTTACAGATTCTCATCTGGGATATCTCACCGAAGCACTTTTATCAAAATCTACACAGGCGGTTTATATTTTCAAACCCCTTCAACCATTGAACACCTGCAAGAGATTGGCTGTGGTTGTTCCAACATGTGCTGAATTTGAATTTGGCTTCAGAAAAGTCTTTGAACGGATACTGACGATTGCAAGGCAGTACAATTTTAAAGTCATAGTTTTCGCTTCTGATAATTCGTGGAAAAAAATACTGGAATACCAGTTCAGGGACTTTTCAAAACTTGGGGTCTCCCTTACAGGACAGGGGGATTGGCAGGATTATCCGGCTATAGCTGAAAAAATATTAAAAAATGATATGCTTGTTTTTATCTCCTCCAGAAAAAAAACGGTGTCTTATAACCTCATGTTCGAAGAACTACCCATATATCTGGACAGGTACTTTAAAGACAACAGCCTTATCATCATCTATCCCGAATTACCCGGAACCGCTTTTACCCCTGGTTTTAAAACAGAAATAATTTTCGATACAACCTTTGCAGAAAATATTAGTTTTGCAGACAGGTTGTTCAGAAAGCTGAAAAAATTTTTAGGCTTATTTCACCCTTAGCTTTTTCACCTTTTTTTCTATCTTACTTCTTATTTTTTTGAATGAGGGCGGCGGGCCCATGTTGATGCTTTTGTTATCAATAAAAAGTGCGTCCATCATGCCCCATTTCTCTATATCTTCTTTATTAATGGTATTTATGGTGTTAAATTCTACTTTTCCGGCAAACTCCAACGAAGCTCTTTTTGCCCTTTCGTGTACGATGTTCATTCCCGGACAATGGCCGTTGATGAAGGATGTAACAGTTACTTTGCCGGGCGGGGGCACTAATCTGAACTTTTTTGTTTCAACCCACCTGGGAGGAATTGCATCATCTGAGAATTTTTTCCATAACAAGACCCTTATTCCCTGTTTATCAGCTTTCACATAGCCTTGTTTTTTAAACCATGAGGCCCTCATGAATACAGGAATTGACAGTCCCCAAACAGCCAGTCCTTTGGCTCCGAGTGACTTTGTATCAACTTCGGCGGCTTTAATTAGCGCTTTGCCTAACCCCTTCTTTCTGAAATCACCTCGTCCCTGTTTGTGCCCGTGAACCCAGATGCAGCTAACATAATATAGATTTTCGCCTATGGCCGGACTGTATTCGACAGGGATATACTGTATCATCCCACCGATATTTCCATTGTCATCTGCTGCCAGTTTTACCCGCAGACCTTTGTCTTTCATCAGGTTATACCAGCACTCTTTATGATTGCCCGATTCCTTCATTTCATCAGACCAGTCTTCGAGACAGCAGAAATAAAGCGATTTATTGGTGTCGTCAAGATCAATTATTTTCATGGGTGGATGATGTTTAGTTTGTTTAGCTGCACTTTTTACCAAAATGTATCTGTTTTTACAAATAGAAGTTTTTACTTAATTCAAATTTAGTAATAATTAAAAAACGATGGTTTACAATTTGCAGCCAATTTGATTCTGCGGACTTTTTGTCTTGGAGTTCAATATGTAAATCTCATAAAAATACCCTGATTAGCGGGCTCAAAAAAACAATTTTTCAGGATTTTTCAGGATTTTTCAGTATTCAGCCTTCTGAAGACTTTATGGCATTAGTAGACGGATTTTTTCGTGGTTATTGCTTACAGCAATAAAAACACTATTTTTGCCCACATAAGTTATAGTACAGACCTTAAAAAAGAGGCAAGTGACAAAGAATACTCTACCCGGTTTATTGGATGTATTTAGTAAACTGAAGGTTTTGATCATCGGCGATGTAATGGTGGATTCTTACATTTGGGGACATGTTACCCGGATTTCGCCCGAAGCTCCCGTACCTGTTGTAGCCCAGGGTAAAAGTGAATATAGAATGGGCGGGGCAGCCAATGTAGCCCGCAATGTAAAATCGCTGGGTGCCGAGCCCGTTCTTTGCACTGTGATTGGAGAAGACACTCATGGCGAAATATTTAAGTCGCTCTTGCAGGGTGAGGGTATGACCAATGAGGGAATTGTGGAAACCAACAGGCGCATCACCACTGTCAAAACCAGGATAATCAGCGGAAGCCAACACCTTTTGCGGGTTGACCACGAGATGGAGGATTATCTCGAACCTCAGCTTGAAAACATACTGATTAACAGAATTAAATCTGTTATGAACACAATCAGACCCGATGCTGTTATTTTCCAGGATTATGATAAAGGGGTGATTACAAGGCAGGTGATTGATGCAGTCATTTTGCTTGCCGGAGAAAAAAAAATACCCGTACTGGTTGATCCTAAAAAACGCAACTTTGCGCATTATCATGGGGCAACCCTTTTCAAGCCTAATTTTAAAGAACTTACCGAAGGATTAAACATACATATTGATAAAAAAGATTTTAACTCGCTATATAATGCTGCCCAAGTATTGCATAAGAAAAACGCCCATCGGTTTGTAATGGTAACCCTTTCGGAACTGGGTATGCTTATCAGCGAGAAAAATTCATACCATATAATGCCGGCCGTAGTGCGCGATATTGCCGATGTTTCAGGCGCCGGCGACACAGTAATTGCCACAGCGGCGCTCTGCCTTGCTGCCGGCTTGTCGCCAAAGCAAACGGCTGCCTTGTCCAATCTTGCAGGAGGACTTGTTTGCGAGAAAGTAGGGGTTGTACCGATAGAAAAAGAAATTTTATTAAAAGAAAATTTTACCATACCGGAAGAATAGTTATTTTTGTGGGCTTTTTAGTTATTTTACCGGTATTGATAAGGCTATGAGGTAAGCGATACAATAACAAAAGGTATTTAAATAAAATAATCGGGGTGTAGCGCAGTTGGTAGCGTACCACGTTCGGGACGTGGGGGTCGGAAGTTCGAGTCTTCTCACCCCGACAGAATCAGTTTGGAGTGTGAGTCTTGAGCAGGAGATGAATACACTTCAAACTGATTTTTTGGCTCAATGGTGAAACTTTCACATTTGCTCAATTCAAAAGGTCAAATTCATAAACTTCAATTCCAAGTTATCTGAGGGCAGAGTTGTATTGGTTAAATCGCATGTCTTCCCTGATAATCTCAATAATTACATTGCCATTACTATTCATACTACAGAAATAATTAATAAATTAATGATATGTGTAAAAGTATTAAATATATTAATTAAATACAATTTATATATAATTATATAATTAATTTTAATACGTATATATACTATTTCATATATAAATACTCAGTTATTAATGTTTGCTATATTTGTTTATATAATATAATTCGACAATGGCTAAAAACATTAAATTTAATAAGATAAGAGTAGTACTTGCCGATCAGGAAAAAACAATTAAATGGCTGGCAGAACAAATGGGGAAAAAACCAAATACAGTATCTCTATGGTGCAGAAACGAAATTCAACCTTCGATAGAGACACTTTATAGGGTGGCGAAGATTTTGAAAGTTGATATATATGATTTGCTTAATACTTTGGGAAAGGTGGAAGATGAACTTTAATAATTTAAGTATGGTCGGAATTAAAATTATAAATTCTTAAAACTGACCTATAACCAAATAAATAAATGAAGCTAATTACCTACACTCCTTTACAAACATTAAACAAAGCCTTTCGAAAGGAAAAAGTTTCAAGAAGCGATTTCAATAAGTTTAAAGCAGAACTTCAAACCCTTTTAAAAAAGATAAATGAAGAAGAAAGCGAAGAACACCTGAAATATCCTTTACGTGACTTCCTCAAGAATACTTTCTATGCTAACTACGAAATAAACACCAAAGGGAAAACCGACCTTGGTATTTACCTTGATAATACTGATAAAAGCAAGCTTGGCGTAATTATCGAAACTAAAAAACCATCAAATGTCGGGGACATGATAACCCAGACCGACATTAACAAAAAGGCAATGCACGAAGCAATCCTGTATTATTTAAGGGAACGCATAGATGAAAACAATAACGAAATAAAGCATATTGTCATAACCAATCTTTACGAATGGTTCATCTTCGATGCACATTCATTTGAAAGGCTTTTCTTCAAATCAACCTTGAATAAGGAATACGGTAAATGGAAGGCCGGGCAAAAGACAAGTGGAAACACTCCCCTGTTTTATAATGAAATTGCCAGGCCCTTTATTGATGAATGCGATAAAGAAATTACAGCTACTTACTTCGATTTACGCAATTATCAAAAAGGACTCGATTCAGAAAATACCGAAGCTGAAAAGAAGCTGACTGCCCTTTATAAAATATTTTCAGGCGTAACGCTGATTAAAGAAGCTTTTGCCAACGACAGTAATTCATTGGATAAAAAGTTCTATAACGAACTGCTCCATATTATCGGATTGGAAGAAACAAAAAAGGGAAGCAAGAAAACAATAAAACGAAAAGCCATCCCCGACAACGGTTCTTTAATTGAAAATGCAATAGCCACGCTCGAAACCAACGAGAAACTTCATAAAGTTGATAATAAAGAACGATACGGCGAAACCAAACAAGACATGCTTTTTAATGTTGCGCTTGAGTTGGTTATTACATGGGTTAATAGAATTTTGTTCTTAAAATTGCTCGAAGCACAACTTGTAAAGTACCATCAGGGAAACAAAGACTATAAGTTTTTAGACTCACGGTTCATTGGCGATTACGACGAACTAAACGAATTATTTTTCGAGGTTCTGGCAAAGAGAGAGAATGAGCGAAATGATTATATCAAAGAAAAGTTCAAGAACATACCTTACCTGAATAGTTCCTTGTTCGAGTTTAAACAAGGTAGTCTCGAAGACAATACTATCCTGATAAGTAACCTTAAAGACCGTTTCAAATTACCTGTTTATTCACAAACAGTATTGCGAAACAATGGTAAAAAGATTTCTGGTGAGCTTTCCACCTTAAAATATTTCTTCGATTTTCTCGAAGCCTACGACTTTTCGAGCGAAGGGGCCGAAGAAATTCAGGAAGAAAACAAATCACTTATCAATGCTTCTGTTTTAGGGTTAATATTTGAAAAGATAAATGGCTACAAAGACGGCTCATTCTACACACCCGGCTTTATTACCATGTACATGTGCCGTGAAACAATAAGCAGGGCAATATTACAGAAATTTAAAGAAGCAAAAGGCTGGGACTGCGAAACAATAGAACAGTTAAAAGATAAAATTGAAAACCGGGCAGAAGCCAACAGTATAATAAACAAGCTCAAAATTTGCGATCCGGCGGTGGGTTCGGGGCACTTTCTTGTATCGGCTTTAAACGAAATTATCACAGTAAAATCCGAACTTGATATACTAAGCTATCGCAATGGCAGCCGAATCAAAAATTATAAAGTTGAAGTTTCCAATGACGAACTGATTATTACCGATAAAGAATCAGAGGATATTTTCGAGTACCGGCTTAATGAGAAAGGCAAACCTGTTGATTACCTTCAGGAGTTACAGGAAGCCTTATTCCACGAAAAAGAAACAATTATCGAAGATTGCCTCTTTGGAGTGGATATCAACCCCAACTCTGTAAATATTTGCCGTTTGCGGTTGTGGATTGAACTATTGAAAAACGCCTATTATACAAAAGATAGCGGTTATGCAACACTCGAAACCCTTCCGAATATTGATATTAACATTAAATGTGGAAACTCCATTATAAGCCGGTTTCCGTTGGATGCGGACCTGAGCAAAGCGCTAAAAACCATTAAATACAACATAAATACCTATCGCAAATGCGTTTTGGATTACAAGAATGCTACAAATAAAGATGACAAACGTAGTCTTGAAGTGTTAATAGACCAGATTAAAAACGATTTCAGGGCCGAAATTCATAAAAACGACCCGAAGTATATCCGTTTAAATAAGACAAAAGGCGAATTATGGTCGCTTACCAATCAAACCCTGATGTTTGAGCAAAACCCCGAACAAAAACAGGAGTTTAATAAAAAGGTTGAAAAGTTAACCTCAGAACTGTCAAAACTGGAACTGGAAATAACCGATATTCAAAACAACATTCTTTACCGCAATGCTTTTGAATGGCGCTTTGAGTTCCCGGAGGTATTAGACGATGAAGGAAATTTCTTGGGGTTTGACGTTGTAATAGGAAACCCGCCCTATATAAGACAAGAAGAATTAGGAGAATTTAAAACATATTTTCAGGCTAATTATCCAAGCCATGCCGGTACAGCCGATATATATGTCTACTTTATAGATTTGGGGACTAGAGTGCTTGTAGAAAGTGGAAATTTCACATTTATTGTCCCGAATAAATGGATGCGTGCTGGATATGGCAAAAATTTGAGAAATAATGTTATTAAACAAAATATTAAGTTCATTATAGATTTTGGTGATTTGCCTGTATTTGAAGAAGCAACAACGTATCCTTGTATTATTAGCTTTTCAAACATAGTAGCTGATAATTCCTTCTATGCTTCAAATATTGAAACCTTAAATTATCCTACTGGCATAACTGCTTATATAGATGAAACGAAAGTACTCATTAATAAGTCTGGTTTGCAAGAAAGTGGTTGGTCACTGAATGACCCTAAGGTCCATAAATTACTTTCTAAACTTCGCAATTCTGGTATTCCACTTGATGAATATGTAGATGGCAAAATATTTTACGGTTTAAAAACAGGTCTTAACGAAGCCTTTGTTATTAATGCTGATACTAGAACCAGATTAATTAAGGAAGATTCAAATTCAGATGAAATTATTAAACCATTTCTGGCAGGGAGAGATGTAAAAAGATATAAACAACCTACCGTTGATAAATACCTTATATTATTTAAATCTGGCCAAACGAAAAGCTTATTTGGATATCTAGATGAAAAAAGCGCTTGGCTGAAAGTTAATAATGAATACCCTGCAATTTGTAACTATCTTTTGCAATTTGAAAAAAAATCCAAGGCAAGATATGACAAAGGTCAATATTGGTGGGAGCTACGAGCTTGCGATTATTATGATGAATTTGAAAAACCAAAAATAATATATCCAAATATCTGTAAGCAACCGGAGTTTACATTTGATGAAAGCAAAGTATATACAAATCAAAAGTGTTTTATAATTAGTTGTTCTGACTTATATCTTCTGGGAGTACTTAATAGTAAGATAACTTTTTATCTATTCAAAATGATTTTACCAAAACTAAGAGGTGATTTCTTCGAACCAAGCTATTTGTATTTTAAAGATTTTCCTATTGCATTAGCAAGTTCTGATTTAAAGGAAAAAATTATTTCATTAGTTAGGCAAATTATGGAATTAAAAAAACAAGATAACAAAGTGGATACCTCCCAACTTGAAGTGGAAATAGACCACCTTATATATGAATTATATGGATTGACTGAAGAAGAAATAAAATTGATTGAACTAAGTTAACTTTATCATGAAAAGAATATTCATAAGTTATAGCCATAAAGACAAAAATGAAAAAAAGAAAGTTGAAGAACATCTTAGTATTTTTGAAAAGTATTCAAATACTTTAAAAGCTTGGTCTGATTCCGAATTAAAATGTGGTGATGATATTAACCCAGAAATTATTAAGGCAATTAACGAGGCAGATGCTGCAATTCTTATCGTTTCAACAAACTTTTTAAATTCAGACTTTATTAGAATGGAAGAAATACCTCGGCTTCTTAAAAGAAGAGAAGAAGCAGGTATTCCAATTTTCCCATTTATAGTAAAGACTTGTAATTGGCAAATTGTTTTACCGGTATCCAAATTACTTGCAAGACCTTATGAAGGTAAAGCATTAAATTCTTTTAAAGGAGATAACAAAGAAAGAATTCTTACAGAATTTGCTAAAGAAGTAAATGATATAATAACAAAGGAAGATAGCCTAACTTATGATGTTGAAACAAAAAACATATTAAATAAAGACATAAAGGACAATAAACATATTTTAGAGCAACTATACAATTTACTTACAAAATTTGAAGGTTTAAACTTTATTCCTCCTAATACGCTTTCTAACTTTCAACCTTTTCACAGTGGTAAAGAAACTGCCTTCCATTATGAAGATTTTGTATTATATACATTAAACCCGGAGTTATATTGGTTTTTTGACAATATAAAGATAGCTGACAACAAGATTGAAATTTCAGAAGAACTAAGCCTGTCATTAACAAAGGCGTTATTAGCAGGTAACCATATTGAAAAAATTGAATACATAATAAAAAGGTTAAATCAAAACTTAGTTTTTCATATTGAAGCATATAAGGATGTTAACAAAGCTCAGTTAAAATTAGCTGGTGGTCTGGGTGGGTATGATTTAAACTATCCTTTTCCTCATCTGGAAGATAATTCAGCAAGATTCCAAATTCAAAAAGAGTTTCATCCTAAAAATTGTCAATGTATTCAATGTCTTTACCATGATTTGAAGTTTGTTCATGCATATGAATTACTGGAATCAATATTAGGTAATGAAGAAGACTATAGCCTTAAATCTGGTTACATAGCCTATAATCTAGGTTCCAATAACTATAAGGATGCTTATTTGATATTTAAGCATTTGAAGGAAAATAGCGGCGAAAATCCAATACAATATTTTATTGCCAGTTATAATCTGAAATACCTTTATTATGACATCAAAGGTAATTACTCTTTAAATGATAAGGAAAAAATTCTGGATTATATAAGGGAAATTGACTTGGATCAAATTATTTATGATATAAAAGACAAGGTTGATTCAGATGTACATCGTGTAGTTATAGAAATCAAGGAGGAAAAATTTATCTCTAAGATTCGCTATAAAATCGATGATATTTATGCTCAGATAATTAAACTTAGGGATATTTATAGCAGAGAAGGCAGCAGAACGGGGCCTAATTATGTTCAGCAATTACACGTTCAAATGGCATTATTATTTGGCTATTATGAATGGAATTATTTAATAGGCAATAAATATGGTAATGTTACAAATATCATAACCAGGATATTTGAAGCATTACTAATTAGCCAGACAATTGAAAAATATGATGGACGATTTAAAGAATTTAATAGTTTTCATTTACTGAATGCAGTTCTCTTTATTAACCCTAAGAAGCTGCAAAACACGTTTATAAGCAATAACATTGACAGAATATCAGTAAATCAAGATTCTTTAACAGAATTTATTAATGTCTTCAATAATTTTTTACAAAACAACCACAAAAAAACTGTCTTTGGAAATTTTATTCAAAAAGAAGAGTTTTTCCAGTATGTTAAAGGCTTTTATGTCAAACAAACGATAGTAGAAATCTTTAGGAATTGTTTGTTTCTTCTGTCAAAGGTTGTCTTGTCAAAAAACAAACTAACTGATTCCATTTTAATAAGCCTTTTAAATTTTTTGAAATTTAACTCATCAAATCTATTGTATGGCTCACAGAATGAACTTAGCTTCTTTATCAGTGAACATAAAGATTTATTCACTTCTAATCAACTCGAAGAATTAATTGAATTATGGATAACTAAAGAGTATTTAAGGAATACAGGCTTACCAAAAACTATTAGTGAAATATTAATCGAAAGAGCTTCGTTCAGAATCAATGATAGGTTGGCCGAATTAATAATGTTAAAACTGGCTAACAAAAATTCTTGTTCCGACTTTCACCATCTGATTTATCTATATAAGGTTGTGTCTGAAAAGAAACAACAATCAATCTCCGATTTCTTTGTAGACTATATAAATAAAGATAGAATTGATTCAATGATTTTATGGGAATTATATTTTTGGAAAGTAATTTCAACTGAAGATAAAGAAATACTAAAGAAATTTGTCAACCAAAGCATTTCAAAAGAAGTAAAGGAAACGGAAACACTGAATCATCCCTTTGGCGACACATATAAGAACTATACCTATTTAAACTTTATTTCAATAGTGTATTATCTTGATATGGATAGAAGATATATTACCTCGCTAATTCCAAAAGATGTTACATTCTCTCCATACTGTGAATGGTTATTAAAATTTGATTTTCTGGAATTTGATTATAGTACATTCAACCTTCAATGGCTTTTATTCAAGAAATCAGAAACATTTTTTAATCAATTCAAGAAAGAACCAAGAATTAAAAAAGCTTTGGGAGATTATTTATCAAAAGAATTTAATTCTGAATTAGGAGAAATTTATATGAAAAATTTTTACAAAAAGTAATAATGGATACTAATTCACATTTTTATAAAGTCTTTAACTCTTTGATAGAAGTAAATAATTAATTACTTAGGTCGTATAATGAGAGGGATTAAGAACAAGTAATATTTGATGCATAAAAAATCCCTTTCTGGAATAATTTTATTTGATTAAACAAATTGTATTGTCGTATCACATATAATATCTTATTGATTAATAGCCTATTTCTTATTTGATGGTTATTTGATGGTTATTAGATATAATTAATATATGACTGAAAAAGAACTATATACATTAGTCGAAGGATAGGTTAAACAGCCCAAAAAGAGCGAATGGATTGAAGCCCATAATAATGTTTAAAACTGTAAATTCCATATCAAGCCCGGAAAAAGTATTTGAGACTCATGGCAGTCAACCCATACTTATATTGTGCGATGACTTTGATTTTTATGTCTGCAAATATAATCGTTGGCCTGGCGGGGCTGCTAAAAGTCTCCTTCATGAGTTTTTAGCAGGAAGTTTCGCAAGATTATGGAATTTAGCAGTACCTGAATTTTGTTTTGTAAATGTCAACCCGTCTCATGTTGAAGGAATTGCCGGATTACAACCTTTTTTCTTTCATACTTTATGCTTTGGTTCCCGGTTTAAAAGACTTATTGACATAGATGAGTTTTATACTGAAATTTCTTCAACCGAAAGAAGGAAATTTCATAAAAAGACTGATTATCTTAAGATTGCACTATTTGATATCTGGCTTGCAAATGAAGACAGGCATTTTAAAAACTATAACCTTTTAATTGATGCCGGAAATGATTACAGGTTCGTACCTATTGACCATGTAGCTATATTTAACACCGGAAACCTAGATAAGGGATTAACATTAATTACTGAAGATGAATCGCTTATAAGTACAGAATTAACAAGACGCCTATTCTCCCGGAAGGAATTACTGAACAGAGAATATTTAACAAATATCCAAAATGAGTGTTATATTTGTATATCTGATTGTGAAAAAAATGTTGATAACTTTCTTGGCTTAATTCCAGAGAATTGGAAAATTAATATAAAAGATTATCAAAAATTGTTAAAAGAACATTTGTTTAATGAAAAATGGGTCAAAGACTGTCTGAATTACTTTCTTGAACTCATTCAAATTCAAACATAAATAATGAAAACTTTTTATAGTATATTATCTTTAAATATCAATCCCGGGATAAATGAACGTTTGTCTGTTGGGATGCTTATGATATTTGGTGAAAAGGTCTTTTTTCATTACTCTAAGCATAAACTATCCGTATTGCTAAAATTAATAGATAAAACGACCTATAAAGCTGCCTTAGATTACCTTAAGCTTATTGAAAAATCTGTATCTGGTAATGAAAATATTCTTTCGAAAGAATTATTGGAATTAAAATCAGAAAACAAATACAGTCAAATTTTTAGTGAACGATATATTGAATATTTGAGCAGGTATAATAACAACCTTATTTCTTTTAGTAAGCCGAAATTTCTTGAGATTGATGCTACCGAAAATATTTTCAGGAAGTTATTTGTAAAACTAATAGATGAATCGGCATTCGAAACAGTAGAAAAAAAGGATGGACAAATAGACCGGTTTAAGAAACAATTTTATCCTAAAGCAGAACAATTCTTTAATATTGAACAAGAGATAGATTCTACCATTTTTACCGGTTTACTTACTCCCATTAAAATTGATTTGCTGGGAAAGAACAAAATTGAAGTATTTGCCCAGTCAATTGATTTTGAAAAACCTATTCGATATATAGAATCGGATATAGGAAGTTTACTTCAGATAAACAGGGCTTTGCCAAAGGCAAAACAGTTTGTTATGGGATATGAACCTGATACAAATATGCAGGTTAATCACCTCACATGGAATAACATTAAGAACTTTCCTGATTTTGAATATATAGACATTTCTGATGCGGAAAAAATTACCGATTATGCAGTAACTCACGGTGTAAAACCTCTCTTTGATTAATCTGGAACAATCTTTTGTCCAAAATGCTTTTTGTAGAACCTTTATAAATACACCAATACATAACACTAAAGTTACAGGCTGGTTGCAAAATCTGCCAAGGGTTCGCTGCGCCCAGCCTCAAACTCAAGACACAGATAGAGTAAAGCGTATCGGGTTGCCGTATTCCTTCTGGACATTACCATCTGGCGCGCGTTTAGCCTCAGTACATCGCGTGCCAATTGTATATCAGGTTCCATTAATACGACTCTAAATTTTGTCACGATTTCTTCAGTCTATCAGCACCCCCCCCTTCATATTTTCATTATCATTTTCCAATCCTAAGTATCTTGTTACATAATTCGTGCCTTTAAAGGTATAGTTTGGAGTGTGAGTCTTGAGCAGAAGATGAATACACTTCAAACTGATTTTTTTATACCCACACTGTAAATGGGTTCATGTAAAATCATACCAAGCGGTTAATGAATAGCTTTTAAGCCACAGCAAAAATCAATGGGGTAAAAAAAGCAAAGCCCTGTACAGGGCTTTTTTAGTTTATTGCGGTGAGGGGGGGATTCGAACCCCCGGTACCCTTACGAGTACGGCAGTTTAGCAAACTGCTGGTTTAAGCCACTCACCCACCTCACCTGATTATGATATTTCACACAAAAGTATAAAATCAATTTACAAACACAAGCATTAAAAATAAATTATAAAAAGGAATTTTTAAATAATTATGATATCCACTTTAGGCCAATATGCAACGATGTTCAATTTAGATTGTATCCGCAATATTTTTTAACAATTGAAATAAGTTCCTCCGCAATGATGGGTTTGCTAATAAAGTCGTCAAATCCGAAATCTAAAAATAAATCTCTATCTCCGTTGAAGACATAGGCAGTTTGAATAACCACAGGCAGATTTTTCCGAATCATCCTGATCTCCTTAAACGCTTCACAACCATCTATACCAGGCAGTTTATAGTCCATCAGAACTAATTTTACATCATCAACAGATTTGCAAATTTCAATGGCCTTTTCTCCATTATTAACGATAAGAAATGATTTAATATTTTCTTTTTTAAAGAGTTCTCTAAACAGTTCACAGCTCACTGAATCATCTTCAACAATAAGAATCAGATTATTTTTCATTTATAAAAATTTTACCGAATTTATAGCATATGAAAATGAAAGACAATTAAGAATCAAATGAAATATTAACAATACCATTTAAAACTGTAAAAAATTTGATTTTATAATTACCTTCGTTTTATTATAGTTTTGATTTTTTATAAATTATTTAGGCTTGATAGTTAATGCATTAATTTAGATGCATATATACATTCAAACCAAAACTCACTATTCTGAATAATATGAGTACTGAAGCTGAAAACAGAATCTTACTACATGGTACTGACTCCCCCGATATTGATTACTTTGCGAGCATTATTCAGTCATATTTGCTACCCCATGATGATTTATTTCAACTGCTGTTTCCTGAGCATTTTATCTTTTTTAAACCCAAAAACCACTCAGCCGGAGATTTTTACTGGCTGGCTACCAAAAACCAAAAGATTTTTATAGCTGTTGGAGATGCTTCTGGTCATGGGGTTCATGGAGCTTTGGTAAGTATGGCCGGGATGTTTTTTTTGAATGAAATTGTATATAAAGACGGCAAGCATAATTCAGATGAAATTCTTGAACTGCTAAGAGAAAAAATGATACAATGCTTTCAGAAAAATCACTTTAATAATCAATATCAAGATAGAATTGATATCTCACTATGCATTATTGACAGTGAAAAGATGGAGGCACAGTTTACCGGTGCGTATAATTCTTTATATGTTATTTCTAATAATAACCTTGAGATATACAGGGCCGACCATATAACTGCTGGACAAGCGGATAAAGAGAATTTATTCTTCACCAGGCAGAATTTTTCAATCAGCCACGGAGATGTAATTTATTTGTGTACAGATGGATATAGCGATCAGTTTGGGGGAGAAAACCGTAAAAAATTTATGAATAAAAGGTTCAGCCATCTTTTATTGAATATCTACCAGAACTCTATGGACAAACAAAAAGATTGGCTTGAAAAAAACCTTACAGACTGGATGCAGGACAATGCTCAGGTTGACGATATCACTGTTATAGGGGTTAAGATATAACCATTATAGTGAATGCGAAAAATTTAATGAGCTGTTAGATGTACAATTTTTTTCAATTCGAAAAACTCTTCACTAAAGAAAGAAGCAATAGGAAAAACCTGCCATTTGTTTTTTATTTTCCTGAGTTCAGTATCAATATCACCTCCTTTAAGGTACAATACACCATTTTTTAATTTATTAATCCCTCTTTCGATTATTTTTCCGGCTGTCCATGTCAAAAATTCCGGCAAGTCGGTGACAGCCCTGGATACGACAAAATCAAATTTTTCGTTAATATTTTCTACCCTCGAAACAGCAGTTCTGCAATTAGACAATCCCAGCTCCTTAATCACCTCATCAACTACCAGGATTTTTTTTGCTATGGAATCTGCAAGTACAAAATGAACATCGGGGAAAAATATTGCAAGGGGGATACCCGGGAATCCTCCACCTGTACCTGCATCCAATATTTTTGTCCCCTTCTTAAAATTTATGATACAAGCAATGGCAAGTGAATGTAATACATGATGCAGATAAAGCTGGTCAATATCTTTACGTGAAATGACATTAATTTTTGAGTTCCATTCCCGATAGATTTTCTCTAATTTAATAAACCTGATTACCTGTGACTGATCAAGTTCTTTGAAATATTTTAATATGATTTCCATCCTGCAAGAAAAACGAAAAGCATTGCCATGCCGGTTTAAGGAGGTTACATCTTACCATTAACAGTTTTAAGGATATTGGCCAGCAACTCTCTTGCCCTGAATAACTGTGCCTTAACGGTTCCTATCGGCAATTCCAGCTCCTCGGCAATTTCTTCGTAAGAGAGCTCGCTAAAGTACCGTAGTTCAATAAGTTTCCTGTACCTGGGTTTAAGTTTGTCAACAACGGCGCGCATCATTTTCACCTTCTGCTCATTTATCATCGTTTCTTCAGGATCCATAATCGGCGCCTGTATATCAATGGATGCTTTCTCGTGCTCGCCATCATTCTGGTCAAGAGAAACATGGTTTGCCTTTTTTTTCCTTATAAAATCTATACAATTGTTGGTGGCTATCTTAAACAACCATGTGCTGAAAGCATAATTAGGGGCATACTGCTGGATGTTTTTAAACGCCTTGCCAAAAGCCTCTATGGTAAGATCTTCGGCATCGCTGGCATTATTTACCATTTTGAGCAACATATAATAAATGGCGTCACGATACCTGCCAAGCAATTCTGCATATGCCTTCTGGTCTCCAGAATTTGCTTTCTGTACCAAAATATAATCCCGTTGCGCTTTCTCTGATAAATTGGTATTTACTTCCATTGCTTTCGCCTCTTGAATCTTAATCTTACTGAAATATAAAGGATAAAAATTATAAACAAAGAAAAAAAGTCATAAAAGAGTGAAGATAGTAACAAATTCTTCTCATTCAAAAGCTTCATTGCTTTTTTTAACCATATTGTCTGCAAGATGAGCCTTAAACCAAAGGCTGCTGTTACAAATACTGAAAAAGGGAAAAGTAATGATAATAAAATAAACGAAGTATAGTACAGTAGCCTGCTGAATACCTCCCCGCCAAGCATTAGTTTGTGCTTCATCCTGTATCGCGGAGATGTTGTAAGGTGCCTTCTTTTTTGTTTGGCCCAGTCTCTAAAGGTAGATTCTGAATCGGAGCGGGTATGGCTATCGTGCGAAAACTCAACTGCTGTATTTGTTTTATTAGCTGTTTCACTAATAAACAGGTCATCGTCTCCCGACAAAAGTGAATAATGGCTGGCAAATCCTTTATTGGCGAAAAAAAGCGATTTGCGGTAGGCAAGGTTCCTGCCTACACCCATATATGGATTACCACTAAGGGCATAGCTAAAATACTGTATTGCAATAACAAGGGTGTCGTACCTTATGTAGTTATTTAACACTCCTTTTTTACGGTAATACCCACCATAACCCAGCACGATTGACTTATCGGCCGGCAAATTACGTTGCATGGTTAAAATCCATTGGTTGCTTAATGGTTTGCAGTCTGCATCTGTTAATAGCAACAATTCGTATTTAGCGGCTTTGATCCCAATTGTCAATGCAAGTTTTTTACCATGGGTAAATTTTTTATCCTCGGTAATACTGGTTGTTCGTAAATGGCTGAATATTTTCAGGTATTTTCTGAGTACTTCGTCGGTATGGTCATTTGAACAATCGTTCACAACTATAACTTCGAATATTGGATAATCCTGGGAAAGAATTACCGGCAGGTTAATGTCAAGGTTATCGGCTTCGTTTCTTGCACATATAACAACAGAAACGGGCTCCTGTCCGACATTTAATGCAGGTTTTTTATAAAAAACAAAGCGTGAATAAATGCCTGTATAATATATCAATTGGATAAGCAGAGACGCACAAAATACAACCAATAATATTATTTCTGTGTTAATAGTCAGAAAATCAAATATATTCACCTTTTCATCAAGATTTAATCTGTAACCACAATGATATTAAAGTTTTTTATGCTTTGCAAATCGGGTTATCAAACATGCATAAAGCAAGGTTATATGTCGGCAACAGGGGGTAAATTTAAAATATTGTTTTGTGATTACTTACACATGATTGGCCTTTATAGTTCACAATGGAATAATGGATTTGGTTGCCGCTCTTCTAAAAAGCTGCAAAAGCAATAAAATGTATCATATAGGAACTCTTGTAAAACAAAAAAAGCTGTCCAGGACAGACAGCTTTTTTTGGTACATTTTAATTTCTATCTCAGGTTTTCAAAGATCAAATTTTGAGTGCCCTTTCTTGTAGAGTAATTCACCTTGAGGGCACTTGCCTTGCGAAGTTCCTGTTTTACATCGGTAATAATACCCATATCAATCTCACCGTCGGCTTTAAGCGAGACCGACATTTTGTTTCGGTCTGCTTCAGACATGTTTTGTCTTTCACTGGCAATAAATTCGCGTATTTTGTCTGGAGTTGCAAATGCATCGTTCAACTGAATACGCGGGGCTGTCCCCAGTTTTGGGTCAGCTGGTCTTCCGATGTGTATATAGCTCACCAATGATTTTTTTTCAAGCTTTTTTATTTCAGTTCCAAACGGGGTCAGGTACCTGACTTTTAGATCAGTCTCCCTCATTGTTGAAGTAATAATGAAGAAGATGAGCAACAGGAACACGATATCGGGCAACGAAGCAGTTGATACTGCCGGTAGTGCCCCTTTGCCTTTTTTTCTAAACTTTGCCATTTTAATTCCCTCCTATATTACGTGGTTCTGCTTCAGATATCCTTAGCGGATAAACATCATTTATGGCAATTTTACGGGGGTCTTCCTTGCCGTCCTCACCTTTGAAATCATCGTAAGCCATATTAAACTTGCGCATGGCAAGTTCGTTTCTCAGTTCATTGTATGCTGCCGTAAGCTCATTTTGTACGGCAAGATACGTTTTATAAGATGTTCCTCTGTCGTTCTGGAGTGAGATAACATGAAATTTGGTAATTGGTAAAGAGCCAATGTAATTAATCTCGGTCACGACTTTTTCGGGTAGGTTACTTGCGTTATTCGGATTATCGATAAACTCTTTTGCCCTTGTCCTTAAATCCCTGATATCAATCAGTTCGTTTTCGACAAGTAACTGGTTGTTTTTGTTTACCAAAACCACAAAAACGTTTCTTTCTAATATCTCCTTCTGCTCAATATCATTATTCTCGGGCATCGGCGGGAGCGTTCTGAACAACCCCGCATCGGTGTCCATAGTAGTGGTAATAATGAAGAATATAAGCAACTGAAAGGCAATATCTGCCATCGAGCCTGAATTTACTTCCGGTAGTCGTCTTTTAGCCATTTCTGTTTATTTTATATAAAAGCTGGTACAAAAAATGTACCAGCTTTATGATTTTTTATCTAAAAATACTTGATAATTCAGAATATATAACACCGATAATTGCCAGGCCAAGAAACAGGTATGCTGCTTTTAATCCCGAATCAACAAGTTTCAGGGTAGTGCCTGTAATCTCAGGATTGGAGGCCAGTTGCTGATCGGAACCTAAAATGTATCCTATCACCAGGACTATGGCAAACACGAGCAATGATATGAGCACGTTTTTCACCTTGGCCGGGTGGGTAACAATATAGAATATCGGGAATACCAATGCCAATGCAGCAGCAATGGCAAAGTAAATATATGCCATAAAGAGGAATTTTTCTGTAATTAAAGGTTCCTCAACAGAAGTGCCTTCTGTGCCAGGTACTACACCCCCGAGGTAGAATATTGCCCCAAAGATCAGTCCCAGTGCCATCAGAATGTATAGGAAGATAGATATAATCTTTTGATAATTATTCAACATAATGCCTATTTTTTAAGGTTGTGTTTAATCAGGATATCCATCAGGGTAATGGACGAATCTTCCATGCTGTTAACAATAGCATCAATTTTCGAAATCAGGTAGTTGTAGAAAACCTGAAGAATGGTTGCAACAATAAGACCACCTGCTGTTGTAATAAGTGCAACACCGATAGGGCCGGCAACTGCAGCAGCATTGATATCGCCCAACTGTTTAATCGAGTCGAATGCCATGATCATACCAATTACGGTTCCTAAGAACCCTAACATAGGGGCAACGGTAATAAACAGTGATATCCAGCTGAGGTTCTTCTCAAGAAGGCCCATCTGTACACTTCCGTAAGAGATAATTGATTTTTCAACAATATCAAGCCCCTGGTCTATTCTTTCAAGGCCCTGATAAAATATGCTGGCAACAGGCCCGCGTGTATTGCGGCATACTTCTTTTGCAGCTTCAACCCCGCCTGATTCAAGGGCTTCTTCAACCTTGTCAAGTAGTTTATTGGTGTTGGTAGTTGCAAGGTTCAGGTAAATAATTCTTTCAATAGAAAGTGCCAGACCGAAAATAAAGCATAACAACAATGTTGCCATAAAGCCGGCGCCACCATCAATAAAGATTTTTTTAATCTGCTGGTGAATGGGTTGTCTTACAGCGGCGGCTTCCTCAACAGCTTCCTGTTGTGCCCCCTCAACCAGACTGGTTTCGACCATCTCGGCAGTGTCAGTAGTTGCCGGTGTTTCAGTTGTCTGTGCATTAAGAGCTTTTGATACTCCCAAAGTAAGTATCCCTAATACTGCTAAATACGTACAAATTTTTTTCATGACCTGTTATTGAATTTTAATTATTAAACTTTCAAATTATTTTAAATATTTATAAATCACAAACTTAATTAAAAACATCAGATATTGTGGAATTTTAAATAAAAAATTATCTCTTTTAAAACAGAAATTTCTTATTCTTCTCTCCGGGCAAACTTAAAAAATAAAAATCATTTCTCATAAAGCATTGCCTGCGGAGAGAGCGGGATTCGAACCCGCGTACCGCTTTTGGCGATAACACACTTTCCAGGCGTGCGCCTTAGTCCACTCGGCCACCTCTCCCTCAAAGAACCCTTTGATTTTTCAAGGGCGAAAATTACGAAAAAATTTTTAAATCCAAATTATTATAAGGTTATTTCTCCTCTAAGAGATGTATTTAAATTTTTTTTAAGTTGTTCCGGGGTAAGATTCTTTGCCAGCAGATACATAAGTTTGGCCACAGCTGCTTCGGTGGTAATGTCTTTTCCCCCGACAACTCCTGCCCGGGCCAACTGTATTCCGGTTTCGTACATGCCCATTTCAACACTTCCTGTATTGCATTGGGTAATGTTCAGAATTACAATTCCACTGTCTGATGAAGCTTTAAGCTCATCAATCAGCCATGCAGCATTGGGGGCATTGCCCGCACCGAATGTTTCTATTATCAGTGCCTTTAATCCGGGGGAGGTAATAACTGCACGCACCAGCGGCAGGTTTATCCCTGGAAAAATTTTCAGAATGGCAATATTGGTATCAAGACTTTTATAGACAAAAAGCGGCAAATTACTATCTGTGTTTTTTATTATTGCCTGATAATTGTACTTTATATGTACACCACTTTCGGCAAGCGGCGGGTAATTTGCAGAAAAAAAAGCATTGAAATCATCAACATTATTTTTTGAGGTACGGTTCCCCCGGAACAGCCTGTTTTCAAAAAAGATGCATACCTCGGGCACGGTGGCCTTCCCATCAGTTTTTGAGGCCGCAATTTCGAGCGATGAGATAAGGTTTTCTTTTCCGTCTGTACGAAGTGCGTCGATGGGCAGTTGAGAACCGGTGAAAATAACCGGTTTAGAAAGGTTTTCGAGCATAAAACTCAGTGCAGAAGCCGAATAGGCCATAGTATCGGTGCCATGTAATATAACAAACCCATCAAATTTTTGATAATTCTGTTCTATAATTTCAGAAATCCTGATCCATGTGTCGGGATTAACATTTGAGGAGTCAATCGGAGGATGAAATGCATAGGATGAAATGTTGAAATCGAACCTGCCCAACTCGGGAATGGCCTTAATAATAAGTTCAAAACTGAAAGGCCTCAGCACTCCCGATTCAGGGTCTTTGATCATACCAATGGTTCCACCGGTGTAAATAATAAGTATTGAAGTTTTTTCGTTTGCCATTTCCTGAATTTTTTCAAATTTAGGCAAATACGTGTTCTAAATTACTGATAAATGGCATTTACAATCAGGTGTTAATACTGAAAAGTGATTTTGCATTGGAAGTTGTAATTGCAGCAACTGCATCCGGGGAACATTGTTTTAATTCTGCAATTTTTTCGGCAATATGCACCAGATAAGCACTTTCATTTCGCTTTCCCCTGAATGGTACCGGGGCCAGATAAGGAGAATCGGTTTCAAGTACAACATTATCCAGTTCGATGTTTTGAACTACCTGCTGCAATGAAGAATTTTTAAATGTAATGATTCCGCCTATCCCAAGCAAAAATCCGTAATCGCCCGTGATTTTATCTGCCTGGCTTTCTGACCCGGTAAATGCATGAAAAATACCTTTCGGGGAGTGGGATTTGTAACTATCAAGTATTTTAAAAATAAGTTCAAACGATTCCCTTGCATGAATGATGATGGGCAACCTGTATTCCAAAGCCAGTTCTATTTGTTTTGAAAATGCCTTTACCTGGGATTCGACATGGGTTTTATCCCAATACAGGTCAATGCCGGTTTCGCCAATACCGAAATATTTACATGACTTAAGCTCAGATTCCACATTTTTCAGTTCATTTTCAAAATCTTCTTTTACCGAAGTGGGATGCAGGCCCATTAAGGGCAGAAAAATTCCGGGATAACTGTTGCAGACTTTTTTAATACTATTAACAGACCCGGAGTCAATGTTTGGCAAAACAATTTTTTCTACCCCGGCATTTAAAGCATTCTTAACAACATCTTCACGGTCGGCATCAAAATTATCGAGATAGAGATGGGCGTGGGTATCTATCAGTATCATTCTGTTAATTATAAAGGGGCAAAAATATTAAAATTTGAAGCTTATACCGAAAAATACTGTTTTACCACTTATATAATGGTATCTGCTATTTTCGGTATAGCTTCAATGACCGTTGAATTACATTTAATCAATACAGCCCTTCAATAGAGAGATATCTTTCGCCACTGTCGTAATTAAACCCGAGAATTTTAGAACCCCGGGGCAGCTCTTTAATTTTCTTCGCTATTGCTGCAAGGGTTGCACCCGAAGATATCCCGCCAAAAAGGCCTTCCTCTTTTGCAGCTTTTCGGGCATATTCAAATGCCTCGTCCTTTGATACCTGAATGGTGCCATCAAGCAAGCTGGTATGAAGATTGGCCGGGATAAACCCTGCACCTATACCCTGAATGGGATGAGGCCCCGGTTGTCCTCCACTTATCACGGGTGAAAGATCGGGTTCAACAGCAAAGGCTTTGAGCTTCGGGAATTTCTTTTTTAAAACCTCAGTTACCCCTGTAATGTGCCCACCGGTTCCAACGCCTGTAATGAGGTAGTCGAACCCGTCTGGAAAATCATTGATGATTTCACCTGCTGTTGTTTTTTTATGAATTTCCACATTTGCCTTGTTATCAAACTGAGATGGTATCCATGCGCCGGGATAATCTTTTGCCAGTTGGATGGCCCTTTCAATGGCACCCTTCATCCCCTTTTCACGGGGAGTAAGCTCAAACTCTGCGCCATAAGCCGACATGATTTTTCTTCTTTCAACCGACATTGATTCGGGCATTACAAGAATTAACCTGTATTTTTTAACAGCTGCTACCACAGCAAGGCCAATGCCTGTGTTTCCGGAGGTGGGCTCAATGATTACAGAACCCTCCCTGAGTATTCCTTTCTTTTCGGCATCCTCAACCATTGCAAGTGCTATCCTGTCTTTTATACTCCCCCCCGGGTTTGACCGTTCAAGCTTAATCCAAACTTCATACTCTTGGGGGAACAAATTGTTAATCCTTATATGAGGCGTATTACCTATTGTTTCGAGAATATTTGCTGCTTTCATATTATATTATTATAAAGTATCATAATTCAGAATTATAAATGGTGTGACCAAAATATACTATGTTTTAAACAATAAAACAGAATAAAAGGTTTAAAATGTATATGTTGGCATTATAAAAATAATGCATTTCCCTCCTGAGAGGGACAATAGGAAGCAGCAAACCCCATATAGCGTACAATTATAAGTGCCTTCGGGGTCATATAATAAAATTTATGGGTTCGTTCTCGCTGAATTTTTTGCTGTCGCGGATTACCACTTTGCTTTCGTGATATACTACTGAAAACGGGGGTACGCTTTTGGTAAGCCATACATTGCCCCCAACAATTGTATCATGCCCGATAACCGTGTCGCCCCCAAGAATTGAGCTGCCTGAATAAATAATTACATTGTCTTCGATGGTAGGGTGGCGTTTGATACCTTTCATGCTCTTTTTAACATAAGCTGCACCCAGGGTAACCCCCTGGTAGATTTTTACATTTTTTCCGATGATGGTTGATTCTCCTATCACAATACCGGTTCCGTGATCAATAAAGAAGTGTTCGCCGATGGAGGCGCCGGGATGTATGTCAATACCGGTTTTGCTATGGGCATATTCAGACATCATTCTTGGAAGGAAAGGAATTTTAAAGTTATACAATACATTTGCCAGACGATAAATGGCAATACAGTAAAATCCGGGGTAATAAAGAATTACACTCTCCATTGATTTGGCTGCGGGGTCGAAATCAAAGAACATTCTGGCATCTTTAATAAGGCTTTCATAGATAACGGGTACTTCTTGAAAAAATTCATCGGTAACTTCATTTACATCTTTTTCGAGGGTGGGCTCTAAAGGATTGATAAGGTCTTTAAAATCGAGTTGTAATTGCGCAAGATTGAGTTCTATAAGTGGCAGGGAACATCTTCTGTCGGCTTTGAAGGGGAATAGGAAATTTATGATGTTGTCGGCAAAATTCTGTGCTTTTACCAGTGAAGGTATATCTTTCCTGAAATTTTTATACTGATCGTACAGGTATTCAGGTAATTTTTTAATATTCATCATATTGAGTAACTCAAAATGCAAAGATACTTAAAATAATTTAAGACATACAACTCTTTTTTTATTTAGTTGCCATTTGCTTTCATTTTCTCAAGCTTATTATACGATGTGATAAGCCCTTTGATAAGGGCAGAGCTGAAACCCTGGTGTTCCATCTCGTTAAGGCCGGAAATAGTAATACCCTGGGGAGTGGTAACCTTGTCAATTTCGCGTTCGGGGTGGCTGTTGTTTTCAAGCAGGAGCTGTGCTGCGCCCTTTACCGTCTGTGCTGCAATAAGCTGCGAAATTTCGGCCCCGAAACCGATTTCAATGCCGCCCTGGGTTGCTGCCCTGATAAACCTAAGCGCAAAAGCTACGCCACATGCACCCAAAACAGTTACCGCGGCCATAAGCTCTTCCTGGATGACCATTGCATTTCCCATTTGCTGAAACAATTGAAGAATGGCTTCTTCCTGTGTATTATTTGTATTGGCATACGACAGACAGGTCATTGATTCAAGGATTTCGATGGCAGTGTTTGGCATAATGCGTACGAGGGGTACTGTACCCATATGTTTTTCAAGATCAGAAAGATTAATGCCTGTTACAGTAGATACCAGAATCTGCCTGCTTTTATCAAAACTGTCTTTGATTTCTTGAAGCACCTCAAAAATCTGTTGTGGTTTTACCGCAACAATTACAATGTCTGCTTTCTTTATAGCGCTATTGTTCGGTTCGCCGGTGACATTAAAACCATTTTCCTGAAGAAAACGGAGCCGTAATTGTCTTTTTTCGGTAATAAGAATATCCTCCACGCTATACTTTTTAAGTTTGAGGAGGCCTTTTGCAATGGCAGTACCCAGGTTTCCACCACCGATAATGGTAATTTTATTAATGTTCATATGCTAATCTCGGGTTAAAAATATTAAAGCTCGTTTCAGGCTATAAAAATAGCTAAAACGAGCCTAAAAACAAACTGGCGTTACAATTAGGTTATCCCTGAATAGCTTTTATGCCGGGAAGTTCTTTGCCTTCCATGTATTCGAGCATGGCACCGCCACCGGTTGAAACATAACTTACCTTGTCGGCAAGCTTGTTTTTATTGATTGCAGCTACCGAATCGCCTCCGCCAATAAGACTATAGGCGCCTTTATCTGTTGCCTTGGCAATGGCCTGTGCAATGGCCGAGGTACCCCGGGCAAACTTCTCCATTTCGAATACTCCCATCGGTCCGTTCCAAAGTATGGTTTTGGAATTTTCAATAACTTCAGAAAACAGCTTAATTGTATCATCCCCAATATCCAGGCCCATCCATCCATCGGGTGTTTCATCAATTTTTGATTTGCCGGTATTGGCATTTGCATCAAATGCATCGGCATTTATTGCATCTACAGGTAAATATACCTTTACATTCTTCTCTTCGGCTTTCTTCAGCAGGTTAAGTGCAAGGTCTAATTTATCCTCCTCACAAAGCGATTTTCCAATTTTGCCCCCTTTGGCTTTTACAAAGGTATAGGTCATGCCACCACCGATGATTAGGTTGTCAACACGGTCGAGCAGGTTTTCAATAATAAAGATTTTATCAGAAACCTTTGCCCCGCCCATGATGGCAGTGAAGGGTTTCTCTGCTTTCTTCAGCACTTTGTCAATAGCTTTGAGTTCGGCTTCAATCAGAAACCCGAACATGCTGTCGTTAGGAAAATAAGATGCAATAAGCGCCGTAGAGGCATGTGCACGGTGGGCTGTACCAAAGGCATCGTTTACATAGCAGTTGGCATAACCGGCCAGTTTTTTAACAAACTCCTTCTGGCTCTCTTTAACTTTAGCTTTGCCGGATTTCTTTTCTTCGTCGGTAGGATTTTCACCAAGATGATAAGGTTTGCCCTCTTCTTCTTCATAAAAACGAAGGTTTTCAAGAAGCATTACCTCTCCCGGCTGAAGTGAAGCAGCCATATTTTTTGCTTTTTCTCCAATACAGTCACCGGCAAATTTTACGGGTTCACCAATTACTTTTTCTACTGCCGTAACGATGTGTTTTAAAGAGAACTTATCCTGCACCTTTCCGTCAGGACGCCCCAGGTGTGACATCAGGATTGCTGAACCACCGTCTGCAAGCACCTTTTTAATGGTTGCCAGCGCACCCTTTATCCGGGTGTCATCGGTAACCTCGAAGGTCTGCTTGTTGAGTGGCACATTAAAATCAACTCGGATGATGGCACGTTTGCCCTTAAAATTGTATTTATCAATAGTCTGCATGGTAATAAAGTATGTTTTGTTAAAGAAATCACAAAGTTAATACAAATGATTAAAATCTATAAATAAAACATTTTTAAATGATTGATTTTTCCCCGCAATAAGACAGGTGTCACTGCATAAGTGGTTTTAATCTCTTTTGAGAAATGGCATTACCCGTTTAAAAATGTTTTACTTTGCTTAAAAATATGTTCTATTTTTTTACTTTTGCCCAGTATGCAGTTTAAAGATATAATCGGACAAAGAAGTATAAAAGAAAACCTGCTGCAAACGGTAAAAGACAATCGTATTGCACATGCATTGCTTTTTCACGGGCCCGAAGGCAGTGGCACCCTCCCGCTTGCAGTGGCGTATGCACAATATATCAGTTGTTTGAACAGAGCCGGGGATGATTCTTGCGGTACATGCACGAGTTGTCACAAATACAACAAGTTTATCCATCCCGACCTTCATTTTGTGTATCCTGTCAGCACAAGCAAAAGGGTTGTCAAAGACCCGGTGAGCAGCGATTATGTCAATGAATGGAGAAATTGTTTGTTACAGAACCCGTATATGCGCGAGGCACAATGGTATGAGTTTATTGAAATCGAAAACAAACAGGGTCTTATTGGCAGGGAGGAAAGCAGGCACATTTTGAAAAAACTGAGCCTGAAGCCTTTCGAATCAGATTACAAAATAATGATTATCTGGCTGCCTGAAAAAATGAACCCATCATGCGCAAACACCTTGCTTAAGCTGATAGAAGAACCTCCCGATAACACCATTTTATTAATGGTGGCTGACTCAATACATGAAATTCTCCCGACCATTCTCTCAAGGGTACAGATTATCAAAGTTCCGGGGATAAATGATAACGATCTTGGAAAAGTGCTTGCTGAAATGCACCAACTGCCCCAAGCCCGTGTTGAGAACCTGCTGCACCTTTCGAACGGTAATTACCAGCGGGCGCTGGACCTCATTAATTCAAGCGTTGAGATGAAATATTTTTTTGATATGTTCGGAGAATACATGAGGGCTGCATACACGGGTAAGGCAATATCGCTTTTAAAAATGACGGATGATTTATCTGATATCGGGCGGGAACAGCAAAAGCGGTTTATCGAATACGCGCTGAACCTTGTAAGACAAAATTTTGTTTTAAACCTAAAACAGCCTGAGATCACCTACCTTACTGATGATGAGCTGAATTTTTCAGAAAGGTTCCATCCTTTTATCAACCAGCGAAATATCAAGAAAATATACAATCTCTTTAACCTTGCCTACCGCGATATTGAAGCCAACGGTTACGATAAAATAATATTTCTTGACCTTGGGATAAAGCTTTCTTCCTGCCTGAAAAACTGATATTAAAAAAAAGGTTATTTTTGCAAACCGGCGTGATTGTATTTCATTTTCAGCCGACAGATAAAATATATATTACAATGAGTAAATGTGGACAAAACGGAAGGGGATGTTCATCCCTGATGACCGCGTCGAACGAGATAACATTTTGTGAGAATACCGGATGCTATAAACTTGATACTTACAACTATCTTAAAGATATTCCTGAAGATTATCAACAATGCGACATTGTTGAAGTTCGTTTTAAGAACACGCGAAAAGGCTATTACAAAACCAACAACACACTTAAGCTGAAAGTTGGAGATATAGTGGCTGTGGAATCTTCACCAGGCCACGACATTGGCATTGTATCGCTCACAGGTTTTCTTGTAAAGGAACAGACGAAAAAGTCAAACGTGAAGCTGGATGAAAATGACCTTAAAAAAATCTACCGGAAGGCCAAACCTACAGACATTGATAAATGGCGGGCCGCCATAACCGCTGAGCACACTACTATGATCGAGTCGCGCAAAATTGCTGTGAGCCTCAACCTCGACATGAAGATCGGCGATGTGGAATATCAGGGCGATGGTACCAAAGCCATATTTTATTACATAGCCGATGACAGGGTTGACTTCAGGGAGTTAATTAAAAAGCTTGCCGAACGTTTTCATATCAGGATAGAAATGAAGCAAATAGGCGCAAGACAGGAAGCAGGCAGAATTGGCGGTATTGGTGCCTGTGGCCGCGAATTGTGTTGTTCTACCTGTATCTCAAATTTTGTCTCGGTAACCACCAACTCGGCCCGTTTTCAGGGTGTATCGCTAAATCCGCAAAAACTTGCCGGGCAATGTGGTAAACTTAAATGCTGCCTTAATTATGAAGTAGATGCATACCTTGATGCCCAGGAAGATTTTCCCGATACCGACCTGCCGCTTCAAACCGAAGCAGGACCTGCCTACCATCAAAAAACTGATGTTTTCAAACGGTTGATGTGGTTTTCATACGACCTGCATACCCCAATGAATATTGCCTGTCTGTCGGTTGAAAAGGTGAAAGAAATTATTGAACTCAACAAAAAGGGAATAAAGGTAAAAAAACTCGAAAGTGTTGAAAACGTTGATGTAAAATCAATGCTTGAATATGTGAATGTCGGTTCAGAAGAAAGCTTAACCAGGTTCGAGGATAAGATTTCCGAGACCCCCAGGAAAGCAAATAAACAGATACATATAAAGAGAAGAAGAAGATAAATCAATGAAATTAATGAGAAAGACCATTATAATACTTATAACAGGAATTGTTTTATGCCTGGTTTCATGTAAAAACAGGGTGACTTTCGAGAGAAATGTGGCATTCAAAGATTTCTCATGGAACTTTAAAGACACCCTGCTATTTGATGCAAATATTGCCGATACCACAAGACCGCATGACATTTACCTGAACATCCGCACATCTTCTGATTATCCTTATAGCAATATCTTTTTGTTTATCACCACTTTTGCCCCAAACGGAAACCAGTTAAAAGATACATTCGAGATACAACTTGCCGATGAATCGGGAAGATGGTATGGAAAAGGGGCAGGTAGTATTTACAGTTTACAGGTACCATACAAAAGAAACATAAAATTTCCCTTCAGGGGAATTTATACCTTTAACCTGCAACACGGAATGTGGGACCAGAACCTGGAAGGGATCAGCGATATTGGCATAAGGGTAGAAACGCTGAATTAAAATCGCCTTATTTATGCCCAAAAAGAAGCTTGCGCACTTTGCCGAATTAAAAACCTTTAAAAATGTTATCCAGTCGGGATTTAAAGACATTTTCGGAGAAAATCATGCATTAAAAGGCAAATGGTCTGAGCAGATATTTGAGAACAACCTCCCGTTAACAGTAGAACTTGGGTGCGGTAAGGGAGAATTTACCATCGGACTTGCCAGGAAATATCCCCAGGTAAATTTTATCGGGGTAGACATCAAAGGAGCCAGGATTTGGCGTGGCGCAAAAACCGCTCTTGAAGAAAATATTCACAATTCAGCTTTCCTTCGAACAAGGATTGAATTTACCCGCTCATTTTTTGAAGAGGATGAAATAAGTGAAATATGGCTTACATTTCCCGACCCGCAGCCCAAGAAAAAAAGAAAAAGACTTTCTTCACCGGTTTTTCTGAACTTATACAGAACTTTTTTGAAAAATAACGGAATAATCCACCTCAAAACCGATAACCAGGACTTATACAATTATACCCTTCGGGTTGCCCTTTTCAATAACCTTCCGATAGAATTTAATACAGATGACCTGTATACGGCACACCCAGATTGTGAGGCTGCACAAATACAAACATTCTACGAAAATCAATACCTGAAAATGGGTAAAAAGATACATTATCTCAGGTTTAGGTTACCGGCCAAAACAACAATTCTTGATTTTTCTAATAATGAGTGACAATGATTTTTTTAAAATGGTTTTTGATGTCACCCGGAAAATCCCGCCAGGAAGGGTTACATCTTACGGCGCAATTGCCAGGTACCTGGGCTCGTCGCAATCGTCGCGCATGGTAGGCTGGGCGCTCAATACCTCCCACAATCAGGAAATTTTTGTACCTGCCCACAGGGTTGTAAACCGTTATGGCATGCTTACCGGTAAACACCACTTCAGGCACGAAGAACTAATGCAGGAACTTCTTGAAAATGAGGGGGTGAGGGTAATCAATGACTGTGTGGTTGATTTTAAAGCGTACTTCTGGGACCCTAATAAAGAATTAGTCTAAATAAGAATTATAATCGCTATATTTGCAGGCGAACAATATTTCACAAAGCCAAGTTAAATGACGATTAGTGAAAATCAGGTCAAAGAACTACTACAGCAGGTGATTCATCCGGCCAGCGGGAGAAACATAGTCGAAGCAGGCATTGTAAAAAACGTGACTGTTCAGGACAACAAAACTGTTGTTGTTTTAAACTTTGAAAATGCTAACGATCCTTTAAGAAACTCTATTAAAAGGGCATGCGAGGTAGTTCTGAAAGATACCCTGCAAGGAGTCTCAGAAACAGAGGTAATTATTAATCAGGAGCAGAGAACCTCATCTGAGAATTCATCTTCAGAGATATTACCTACAGTAAAAAACATTGTGGCCATTGCTTCGGGAAAAGGCGGCGTTGGAAAATCAACAGTTGCTGTTAACCTGGCAGTTGCCTTTGCCAAAGCCGGTTTTCGTACCGGATTAATTGATGCCGATATCTTTGGCCCATCGGTACCAAAAATGCTCAAGGTCGAAAATTCCAAGCCCTATGCCCATAAGGTAAATGGGCGCGATTTGATTATTCCTGTTGAGCAGTATGGGGTAAAAGTCTTGTCCATCGGATTTTTTGTTGACCACGAAGACGCCACCATCTGGAGGGGGCCGATGGCTTCGAATGCTTTAAAACAATTAATGACAGATGCCGACTGGGGCGAGCTTGACTACATGTTTATCGACCTACCGCCGGGAACCAGCGACATACACCTGACACTCGTACAGACAGTGCCGGTTACAGGGGCAGTAATTGTCAGCACCCCGCAAAATGTTGCCCTTGCCGATGTAGTAAAGGGTATCAATATGTTTGCAAATGAGAATATCAATGTCCCGGTGCTGGGCCTTATCGAAAATATGTCGTGGTTTACCCCCGAAGAATTACCCGATAAAAAATACTTCCTGTTCGGACGCGACGGATGCAAAAATCTTGCTGCAAGGCTAAATGTTCCATTTCTCGGGCAAATACCAATCGTGCAAAGCATTATGGAAGCCGGTGATGAAGGTATGCCCTCTGTATTGAAAAACGATCTGGCAAGCGAAGCTTTCAAGTCTATTGCAGATAACCTTGTTATTCAGGTCACCAAACGTAACAGCGAACTAAACCCAACCGAAAAAGTGACAATCGTGCATGGAAAAAAACATTTTTAATAAACAACAAAATGAAGGCTCCGGGAAAAAATGAAATAGTGAAGACCGTTAATGATGCCATTGAAACGGTAAGGCCTTACCTCGTGGCCGATGGAGGAGACGTTGAACTGGTTGAAATCACCGACGATCTGGTGGTAAAGGTTCGCCTTACAGGCGCCTGCAACGGATGCCCGTATAGTATGATGACCCTGAAAGCCGGAATTGAACAAGCCATAAGAAAAAAACTTCCACAGCTCAGGGAATTGGTTGCAGTGAGCTAATGCAATGACAGGTACTCAATCTCCTTTGAAAATAAATTTTCCGGCTTTGCAATAAAAAATTTGCGTTACATAAAATATGTTTTAAAATTTGTAGTTATAACAGAAATATTCAATCATTGAAAGTTAGAAATAAAAAATTAACGATATTCATTGCACTTGGGTTAGTACTTGCAGGTTGCTCAACCCAGAAAAACACATATATTACCAGAACTTACCATAACATCACTTCAAAATACAATGTGCTTTTTAATGGTGCCGAAAGCCTTAAAAAGGGTGAAAGAACAATAATAGAAAACAGTAAAGACAACTATTCCGAACTGCTCCCTGTTTTTTTATATCAGGACAAGTCCCTTGTCGGTAGCGTGAGTTCTGAGATGGACCGGGCAATTAAGAAAGCCGAGAAACTGGTGAGTATGCATTCAATTACTGTGAAACCCGAAATCAAATCTAATAAGCCCCTTTCTGAGAGCCAACGCGAATTTCTAAGCAAAAAAGAGTACAACAAATGGGTAGACAATAATTACCTGCTTATGGGCAAGGCATTGGTTTACAAGCACGAATTCGAAAAAGCAAAAGAAACATTTTTATTTATTCTTAATGAATATAAATCTGAAAAAACACTTCTTGAAACAAGAATCTGGCTTGCAAGGGTATACAATCTGTTAAACGACTTCAACAATGCCAAAGAAATACTTAGGTCTCTAGAAGCCGAAGAAGGTTTATCCAATTACATGAAGAGACTTTTATATCCTACAATGGCCGATTTTCATATCAGGCAGAAGGAACTTGATGCTGCTGTCCCTTATCTTGAAAAAGCACTTCAATACTCTAGGATAAAAAAACTGAAAGTGCGGTATGCCTATATTCTTGCCCAGATATATGAACGTACCGGTAAGCTTAAAATGGCCTCTGAGTATTACAGTAAAGTGATAAAAATGAATCCCCCTTATGATATGGCCTTCAATGCAAAGATATCGCTTGCACTGGCATACGAAAAAGGCTTTGGACAGGTAAAAGATATCGAAAACCAGTTAATGAAGATGCTAAAAGATGATAAAAACATTGATTACCTTGACCAGATTTACTATGCCCTTGGTAACCTTGCCTTAAAAGAGGGAAATACTGCAAAAGCGCTTGAACAATATAAATACTCTGTTTCGTACAATACAACCAACAAAGATCAAAAGGCACGTTCGTACTTAACACTGGCAGATATTTATTATGAAATGCCCGATTATGTGAACGCGCAAGCCTTCTACGATAGTGCTGTATTGCAGCTCGATGTTGAGTTTAAGGGCTACGACCTTATATATGCCAAATCTAAGAACCTTACCAATCTTGTGAAGCAAATTAACACGGTTCACCTTGAAGACAGTGTGCAAAAACTTGCCCGGTTAAGCGAAAAAGATTTACTGGCTGTGATAGACGGCATTATAGAAGACCTCAGAAATCAGGAGCAGGAACAAAAAATGATTGAACAACAGAAGCTACTTGATGCCCAGTTTGGCCGTGAGATATCATCTTTGGGCACTGCAGCAACCGGGACGGCAGCTTCGGGAGGCAATTGGTATTTTTACAACGAGACAGCCAAAAGTCTTGGTTATAAAGAGTTTTCGCTGCGATGGGGCAACCGGAGGCTGGAAGACAACTGGCGCCGGCGTGAGAAATCAACCTCGACCATGATTTCCCCGACCGAGGGTTCAGAATTTATTACCGACAGCGAGGTGAAAGCAAATGAAGTATTAAGCAATAAGACAAGGGAGTTTTACCTTAAGAACATTCCTGTAAATGATTCTATGATGAGCGAATCTCACCGCAAAATTGAACAGGCGCTTTACAATATGGGATTAGTCTATAAAAACGACCTCAAAGATACCGAGAAAGCAGCCGAATCGTTCAAAGAGCTTATTAAGAGATACCCCGGTTCTGACAATTCATTGCGGGCATATTATAACCTTTACACAATGTACAAGCTTCAGAACAACACGGCCATGTCAGAATTTTACAAGACAAAAATCATCGAGTTGTATCCAAACAGTTCCAATGCAAAATTGCTTGCAAACCCCAATTTTATTAAAGAACTTGAACAAGAGGAAAACAAGGTAAAATACTATTATACTGCAACTTATGATTTGTATTTAAATAATAATTTCAATGAAGTTATTACACGTTGCAACCATGCACTTGCCAATTTCCCCGATGACATACTTATACCTAAGTTTGCATACCTTAGAGCATTGAGTTCAGGCAGAACACAGGATATCAAAACCTTCAGGGACAATCTTCTGGAAATCATCTCTAAATACCCCGGTACCGAGGTTTCTGAAGATGCAAAAAACATTGTTGCCTATCTTGATAAAGAAAAACCAGAAATGAAGGCTGATGAAGATAAGGAAATCGCACTGAAATTGTACGAAGCCAACGACAACGCTATTCACTATTTTGCATTTGTCGTACCCAAAGGACTGAATATAAATCAGATGATTTTCAATATCATTAACTTCAACCTCGACTATTTTGATGTCTTAAACCTGAAAATTGAAAATGTAGAACTAAATAATGAACAGTCTCTTTTAACTGTAAGACAGTTTCAAGATAAAAACCAGTCGGTTGAATATTTCAATATGGTGATGGCCAATAAGGATATTTTTAAAGATATTCCAACCGAAAACATGATAATGTTTGCAATAACAGCTGCCAACCTTGAAATCTTAAAAACCGATAAACTTGCCGGTAGATACCTGATGTTTTTTAAAGAAAACTATCGTTAGCATTTTAAAATTGTTTGCCACATTTAATTTTAGACAGGATAGTTATGAGAAAAATAAAAATACTCTGGACAGACGATGAAATAGACCTCTTAAAGCCTTACGTTATCTTTTTGCAGGAGAAGGGTTATGATATTATGACATCGAGCAATGGTTACGATGCTGTTGACCTGGTGAAAAAGAACCACTTCGACCTGATTTTTCTCGATGAAAATATGCCGGGAATAAGTGGTCTTGAAACGCTCAACCTGATCAAAGCAGAGATTTCAACGGTGCCGGTGATCATGATCACGAAAAGTGAAGAAGAAAATATCATGGATGCTGCAATTGGTTCAAAAATAGCCGATTACCTTATTAAGCCCGTGAACCCCAAACAGATTTTGCTGGCTATAAAGAAAAACATCGACACTAAAAAGCTGGTATCAAGGGAAACTACTTCAGCCTATCAGTCTGAATTCAGTAAAATAGGCCTGCTCATAAACTATGCCAGGACATATAATGAATGGGCAGACATTTACCGTAAAATTGTTTACTGGGAACTTGAACTCGAGAAGCTTAATGAGCAGGGGATGACAGAAATTCTTGAAATGCAGAAATCTGAAGCAAACCAGGGGTTCTCAAAATTCATTAAAAACAATTACTTGTCGTGGTTTGGAAAAGATAATCAGAACAAACCCTTAATGTCGCCCAGTATTTTCAGGGAAAAGATTTTTCCGATTATTGACCGGGGTCAGAAAGTGATGGTTATACTCATAGATAACCTTAGATATGACCAATGGAAGACCATTCTTCCGACAGTGAGCGAGTATTTTGTAACTGTATCTGATGAATTATTTTGCAGCATCATCCCTACGGCTACACAATATGCCAGGAATTCGATGTTTGCAGGCTTAATGCCAAAAGAAATACAAGAACTCAATCCTTCGCTCTGGCTCAACGATGACGAAGAGGGGGCGAAAAACATGAACGAGGAAGAACTTTTGCTTAAACAAATGGCAAGGCTTGGAAAAAAGTGCAGGTTCCGTTACGAAAAGATTCTAAACTCCAGGGCCGGCAAAAAACTGGTAGATAATTTTTCAGACCTTTTAAATTACAATTTTGTGGTTGTAGTCTATAACTTTATTGACATGCTTTCTCATGCCAATACCGAGATGGAAATGATACGCGAGCTTGCAGGCAACGAATCGGCCTACAGGGCTTTAACGCAAACCTGGTTTCAGCACTCGCACCTGCACGACTTACTTAAACTGCTTTCTGAAAAAGACTATACTGTTATTTTTACCACCGATCACGGAAGCCTGAGGGTAAATAATCCCGTAAAGGTTATCGGCGACAAGAAAACCTCGGTGAACCTACGCTATAAAATGGGCAGAAACCTTAACTTTAACCCGAAAGAGGTTTTTGAGATAAAAAATCCATATGAGGCCCATCTCCCAAAGTCAAACGTAACATCAAAATATATCTTTGCCATGCAATCCGATTTTCTGGTTTATCCGAATAATTACAATCATTATGCTAATTATTACAAAAGCACCTTTCAGCATGGCGGCGTATCGCTCGAAGAGATGCTTGTGCCCATTGTTACCATGACCCCTAAAAATCTTTCCTGACATATATGCAAACATTTTTTATTCCATCGCTGCATGATCTGCCCCGGGCTGCAAAACAATTTATTGAACTTACCCGGGGGTACCACAGGTTTGCATTTTATGGTAAAATGGGATCGGGCAAAACAACTTTCATTACCGAAATATGCAATCAACTGGGGGCCGGCGATATTGTCAACAGCCCTTCATTTGCCCTGATTAATGAATATAGCACAAATACAGGAGACACCATATATCATTTCGACCTGTACCGCATTAAATCTATTGAAGAGTTATATGACATTGGTTATGAAGACTATTTTTATAGCGATGCAATACTTTTTATTGAATGGCCTGATATTGCTGAAGAATTGCTGCCTGAAGACACATGTAATGTAACCATTGAAGAAACTACCGACAATGCAAGGAAAGTTACCCTCTGCACAGCCTGATTAATTTGTTTCAGGCGGGTTATTTTTTAAATTCTGGTTGTAAAAATATAATTTGGTCTCCTGAATAGTGTCAGCACACTTGTTTTTTCAGTCTTTGGTGTTTACTTGCAAAGACTAAATGTATTTCATTCAGATTTTACTTGAACAAATATGCCAATTGTATTATCTTAGATGGTTTTCTAAATAGCCATACCAAACTGCCATGGTTGAACAAAAACCCGAATCGCACAGCATGCCATTAATGTATGGAGGCATGCTGCCACAGGAAGAGATGCTTGAAATAGGCAAGCGACAGAAAAAGCTTACCATTGGGATACCCCGTGAGAAGCAGCATATAGAACAGCGTGTTTCATTAACCCCCGAAGCTGTTGAAGTGCTGGTTAACAACGGGCACGATGTAATTATCGAATCCAGGGCGGGTGAAGGCGCCCACTATTCAGACCAAAGCTACAGCGAATATGGCGGGTTTATTGTTGATAACAAAGCCCAGGTGCTTGGTACCGACCTCATTCTAAAAGTTGCACCCCTCGATCTTGAAGAAATAGACCTGCTAAAAGGGAATCAGGTTATTCTTTCCGGGTTGCATGTTTTCAATCAGAGCGAAGCATACATCCGCAAGCTCATGGATAAAAAGATTTCTGCCATAGCCTATGAATACATTAAAGATGAGTTTAACTATTTCCCGGTCTTGCAATCGATGAATGCCATTGCCGGAAACACGGCAATTATTATTGCAGGTGAGTACCTTAGCAACAACAGCGGGGGCAAAGGTATTATGCTCGGCGGAATTTCCGGGATCACCCCTACCGAAGTCGTTATCATAGGCGCAGGCACAGCCGCAGAATATGCAGCCAGGGCTGCCCTGGGACTTGGTTCTTATGTAAAGGTTTTTGACCCCTCGCCGCAAAAACTTGAACAACTGCAAAAGAACCTTGGTACCCGCCTTCATACATCAATTTTCCATCCTCGCGTGTTACGCCGCACGCTTAAATCGGCCGATGTACTGGTAGGTGCATACAACCTCTACGACAGGGGACCCAGGTATTTTGTTACCGAAGAGATGGTAAAAGAGATGAAAAAAGGATCTGTTATCGTAGACATCAGCATTGATCAGGGTGGCTGTATTGAAACTTCCGAATGCCGTACCCTGCTTGACCCCGTATATACAAAGCACGATGTGATACATTACAGTGTTAACAACCTTCCCTCGCGAGTCGCCCGCACTGCTTCCATCGCCCTTAGCAATATCATTTCGCCCATAATGATGGAAATTGGGAATTCGGGCGGTATTAAACCGTTCCTGAAGTCTAACCTGGGCGTAAGGCACGGCGTTTATCTTTATAACGGTATTCTTACCAATGAGTTGCTGGGCAGGAACTTTAACATTCCCTCCAAAGATATTGATTTACTTATGGCAGCATTCTGATGTATTGGATTATAAAAAATATTACCATGAAAATCATTTTGGCCCTTCTTACCACTTTAGCTATAACTATTTGTTGTTCAACCCCCGAAAACAAAAAATCACGTAATGATAATTCCGGAAATATGGGAAAGTTTATTGAAACGAAATCGCAGCATGAAGTAAAGGACAGCCTGATTGCCAGACATGGTGAAGAAAACAGGTTTAGAATAGAGCAGGGCGTGTCGCAGGTTGCCAGGTTTTGGACTGGTGAGGATGGTACGGCAGACCAATTCAGATTATTTTGCCTTGAAAATTTTCTGCCTCAGGGTGCAGCGCTTGATGTTTTATTTCATAAGCTCGACAGAAATTTTGAAATTTTAAGCGGAAACTTTACCAAGATGTCCCTGCAGTTGCGCGAACCACTTGAACTTGACATGGGTGAAATAACACCCTTTGACATGCTTATGGGGAGCTATGATCCTTCAAGCCACTTATCAGACGATTTATTTAAAAATAAGGTTTCGTTTGTAATATTACTGAATTTCAGGTTTTATCCGCTCGAAGACAAGCTGGACAAAGGCCCCTCATGGTCGAGAAAAGAATGGGCTTATGCCAGGGTTGGCGATGCTGTAACAGACAGGATACCTGCAGCCGTAAATCAAAATTATTCAGACATTATTACACGTGCAAGCGCATATATTGACGAGTACAATATCTACATGGCGAACCTCACCGACAGCTCTATGCAATCGTATTTTCCGAAAGATATGAAGCTGATTTCACACTGGGGATTGCGCGACGAGTTAAAATCAAATTATGCCGGGGCTGACGGGTTATTGAAACAACGAATGATCTACGAGGTGATGAAAAAAATCATTACCCAGGAAATACCCACACAGGTTGTCAATAATAACACATATCGTTGGAATCCATATTCCAACGAGATATTCTCTGACAAGAACGCTGATGATGTCAAACCAGAAAACATCATACGGTATCAGCACCTGCTGGATCTTTTCAAAGCCAACACAGATATTGACAGGTACAATCCTTTTTACAATACGGCTATTGCAAGGGCCTTTGACCAGTCGATGCAAATGCCGCAGCCCGAAGTTGAAAAACTCTTTATCGAACTGCTTTCATCTGAAGAAGTCCTGAAGGTAGCACAACTCATCGGCCAACGTCTCAACCGGCCACTTGAACCATTTGATATCTGGTACAACGGCTTTAAACCAAAAGGAGACAAATTAGATGAAAAGATGTTTGATGGTATTTTAGCAAAAAAATACCCCACACCTGCCGCCTTTGAGGCAGATATGCCTGTTATACTTCAAAAATTAGGTTTTAACCGGGAAGAAGCACAACTCATTTCTTCCAAAATCACTGTTGATCCTTCAAGGGGTGCCGGTCATGCAACAGGTGCCGAAATGAGGACTGAGAAATCGCACCTCAGGACGCGCATCGGCGAAAAGGGAATGAATTACAAGGGATACAACATTGCCATTCATGAATTCGGGCATAATGTTGAGCAAACACTCACGCTTTACAATACAGATTATTACACTCTGAAAGGGATACCCAATACCGCTTTTACTGAGGCGCTTGCCTTTATCTTTCAGAAGCGCGATATTGAATTGCTGGGATTTGGAAGTACCGATGCCTTAGAGCAACACCTTATGGCGCTTGATATTTTTTGGTCGTGTTATGAGATTATGGGCGTATCGCTGTTAGATATGGCCGTATGGAAATGGCTTTACGAACACCCCAAGGCCTCTGCAGAAGCGCTGAAAGAAGCCGTGCTGAACATTTCCAGGGAAATATGGAATAAGTATTATGCAGAAGTTTTTGGTGTGAAAGACCAGGTAATTCTTGCCATTTATTCGCATATGATAGCATACCCGTTGTACCTTTCCGCATATCCTGTAGGTCATCTTATTGACTATCAGATTGAGGAGTATATGGCCGGTAAAGATTTCGCTGCTGAAATAAAGCGTATTTTCTCATCAGGCAACCTTACCCCCGATTTATGGATGAAGCAGGCTGTAGGGGAAGAACTATCAGGCAGGCCTCTGTTAAAGGCGGTGGATGAAGCGCTGATCAATGTTAATTAGTGGCTCTGAGAAAACGCCAATTACTGCGTTATGCTCGTCTTTCAAGTGAGGCACTTTCTTTAGTAAACTCTTGATTTTCAAGACCCGCATGCCTTTTTTTTGATAATTCCTATTCAAAAAGGTTCTCAAAAGAAGTTTCAAGCGGTGTGTTATTGATGTAATCAAAAAGCGTAAGCCTGCGCATGTTGTAATAATAACTCCAGAAATTTCGCATGGCGGCGATGTAGCTGCGTCTTGCCACATCTTTCTCTTCGAGCGCCACATTTAGGTCAAGCACGTCTATTTTACCTATGAGAAACCTGTTTTTTGATACTTCGTAGCGATAAGCTGCCACGGTATCGGCTTTGGCTGCAATCACCAGCTGGTCGTCCTGCAGGTTGAACTGCATGGCGCTGAGTAAAACATTCTGCTCAAAATCAATTTTTTCCTGCTGCACCGAAGTCATTACCACCTCTTCATTCGATTTTGCCATCTTGTACCTTCCGCGGCCAAGTCCCCAGTCAATAATTGGTACCTGTATGCCAACTTCAACCTGCTGCTGATCTTGCGGATCGATATATGCACCGGGAATATTGGGTGCTTCTTTGGTTAATCCAAACGAAGTATAAAGCGTGGCATTTAGTCCTCTTTGAGAACGGGCTTGTGCAACTTCACGCTGAGCTTCAAGCATCTGAATATCGAGCGCAATGATTTCGGGATTGTTTTTTCTGGCTTCTTCGAGTGCATGTGTTACATCTATTTCCATTTCGGGGATGACCATAGGTATAATCAACTGAAGGTTTACGCTTTCGTTGAAACCAAGGTAAGAACGCAGCTGAAATTTTTTAACCTCAAGGTCTATAGATGCATTGTTGTAGTTTGCACCGGCATTAAGATGGCTTAGTTCAAGCTGAAGCAGCTCGTTTTCGGCAATGGTGCCCATGTTGTACCTTCCACGGGCAATCTTATATAGCGTGTCGGTATTTTCGAAATTAATATTTGAAATTTCAAGGTTCATCTGTGCCAGGGCCAGATCAAAGAAAAAGTTGACAGCTCTCACCGATACGGCTTCCATTGCATCAATGTACTGTTTTTTTGCTTCTTCGTACTTTTTGGGCTCTATGCGCTTTTCCCAGCGCAATTCATTATATCCGTTTATAGGTTGCGTAAAGCCGATGCTAATCGGGTTTGAGATATAACGTATCGCTGAATCGCCTTGTAGCAAATCGTTTCTGTTCAAACCCGAACTCATGAATATATTCCCTCCAGTGAGTCCGATATTTTGGCGAAGGTTTAACCTGCCCGATGAATTCAGCGATTTGCTCTCGCCAATTCTTTCTCTCCACTCACCCTGTTCATATGCATAGCTTTGCCTGATTGACCTGTCGAAATTGAAGATTGTAGAATTAAGGGTAAGCATGGGCAAATATTTTGCCTTGTATGAGCGGTATTCCCAGTAGCTGCCCCTGAACCGGTGTTTGGCCATAATTGCCTGTAATGACTGTTCTTTGGCTATTTGAATTACCTCGTCGAGTGTTAACTCCTTTGATGTTTTCTGGGCATTTAATGTATTTAAACAGAACAATAAGGAAAATAATATGGTTGTAATAAATCTCATGGCAAAATTATTGAATTAAACAAACACTAAAACAGCTTTATTCATATCGCAAAGATTCGATAGGGTCTTTTTCTGAAGCGCGTTTGGCCGGAGCATAGCCAAAAATAATTCCGATGGTAGCAGACACACCAAATGCAATAAATACCGAAACTGGTGTAACAATGGTAAGAATATCAAATATCTCCTGGATAGTCTTGGCCAGCACAATTCCCAGAACAACCCCGATGACCCCCCCGGTAATACTTATCAGCACAGCCTCTGACAGGAACTGTACCACGATGTCGGATTTTTTGGCACCTATGGCCAGTCTTGTTCCTATCTCTTTGATTCGCTCCATTACTGAGGCAAACATAATGTTCATAATGCCTATACCTCCCACAATAAGTGCAATACCGGCAATAGCGCCAAGCACGATATTGAAGATATCCTTGGTACGCTGCTCTTGTTTGAGTTCAAGTTCAGGCAGCCTTATTTCATAGTCTTTCACCTCATAGTGCTTCCGAAACAACATTCGGCTTAAAATCTCTGCCGTAGGCGCCATAACTTCAGAGCTGTGTACCTGCACTATAATATTGTCGAGCTGGTGATAATTGGATTGAATGTTTTCAGATGGATTTACGCTTCTTCCTTGTCTGTCGAGGGTTTCGCCCATCTGTAGTTTGCCCGAATTGTAAAGCGCCCTATTCTGGAAACGCAGCAGCATGGTCTTCACCGGAATGTAAATATTGTCATTGAAGACATTCACCCCTGCATTCTCGAACCCGGTAAGACTGATGTTGCTTTTTTCTATTACCCCTACCACCTTGAGCCAGACAGGGCCAAACTTTATATATTGATTGAGGGGGTCTATCTTGCTGAAAAACTTAGCACGGATATTATCGCCGATGATACATACCGGCAGCCCGTTTTCTTCCTGATATTCGTTAAATATTTCACCACTCGCGAGTTTTAGGTTGTATATTTCAAAATACATTTTCGAGACCCCGATAATCTTTGCAGATTCTCTTACCCCGTGTTGCACAACAAACGAATTCATGGCTATTTCGGGGCTGATACTTTTCACTGAGGGCAGTAACTCCTGAATAGATTTTACATCAGACATGGTTAAACCGGGTGAATACTTATTTTTTTCAAGTTCATTGCTGTTGCTTTTTATCCCTTCCTGATTATCAACAGCCTTTACTATCGGTGAAATGACAATATTATTGACACCTACAAGTTTTATCTGCTCAAGAATTTCTTCTTTGGCGCCACGGCCTATTGCCAGCATACTTATAACAGCTGCTACTCCAAAAATAATTCCCAGCGCTGTAAGAATAGATTTAAGCTTGTTGTCAAGAAGCGAATCAACTGCAATATTAAAGTCGTGGAGGTATCTTTTCATCTCTGAATCGTTGATTTTATTTTTCGTTATAGTCAGGCATCACCGGTTTTTATTGCTTTGGTTTTTCCCATTATCCGGTTTGTTGCCTTCTCTCTTTTCTTTTTTTTCACGACCGGGAGATGGAGCAATGTTGTTTTTTTGTTTATCGATAAGTTGGGCTTTTATTTTTGGAATCAGCTCGGTGCCAGTAAGCTTATAATCTTCTGCCTTTTCAGGAACCGATAATAGCAATTTTTCTCCTTCATTAAGTCCTTCTTTCACTATCACATGGTTTTCGTTGGTTTCACCCAATAAAACAAGCTGCCTGGTTTTGTTCTTTTTGTAAACAAATGTCAGGCTGTCTGTTGTAAATACCGCCTCAAGGGGCACATAAACAGCGTCTTTGATGATATTGGTGGTAATCTGGTTACTGGAGGTCATAGAAGGTCTTAATACCGGGTCGGTTTCATTCATGCTGATGATGACTTCAAAGAGTTTGGCATCGGCATTCTGCAATTGTTCGCCAATATTGGCCACGGTTTTTACAATTCCGGTGAATCTTTTGTCAGGGAATGCATCAACGCCAATTTTCACCTGCTGGCCGGGTTTGACTTTGCTGATATCAATTTCATTAACAAATGTAATAGAATTGAATGACGATAAATCAGGGAGTGTTGCCACCACCGGATTTCTCCATATCTGAATATTGCTGCCGGTAACAACCTTGCCGCCATCGCGCTCTTTACGGTATATTACCATGCCCGAAGCAGGAGCCCTTATTATCAGGCTCCGCATGGCTTCATAAATTTTTTCTTTTTGACGCAGCTTTTTGTTAAGTAAAAATGATTTCTGCTTTATATTAACTTCCGACTGTTGTACCTTAAGCTTATAATTACCGAGTGTTTGATCATATTCACGTTGAATCCTGTCAAGATCAATCTGTGCTTTCCTAATTACCGAGGGAGACTCAAATTTAGACTGTTCGAGTGTAATTTCCGCTTCCTGTACCGAATACTTCAGGTTGATAATATTATCGCGTTGTGAGCGCAGCTCAAGCGTGCTGTCAATTTTTGTTTTTTCTATTTCTGCAAGGCTATTGTCAATTTCAGCTTCGATATCTCTTAAACGGTTTTCTATTTCCGAAGCATTCAACCTGGCAACAAAATCACCCGAGTCAATTACGGTTCCCTCGGGAACAAGTTCGCCAATGGAAATCTCCCATAATTGCACTTCGCGCAATATCTGATAGGGAGCTTCAATTTTTACAGAGTTCCTGGCCTGTAGTTCGCCGGTAACAGTAACGTTTACTTCAAATTCACCCTTTTTTGCTTCTGTTTCAATATCAACAACATCGGTTCTCCCGATTCTTGCTAATAATATAATGAGTAGAATAACTGCTGCGAAAATGGTAAGAAATACAATTTGTTTTTTTTTCATCTCTTTATCTATTGCCTGTTAAAGAAAATTCGGTTTAAAAATGACTTTTATATTAAACTGTGAATTGCTGAAATTATTTTGTCGGCAAGCTTACCGGCTGCTATTTCATTGTCACCTTCAGAATATATTCTGATAATGGGTTCTGTATTTGACTTCCTGAGGTGTACCCATCCCTCCGGAAATTCAATTTTCACCCCGTCTTCGGTATTAATGGGATTAGGTGCGAATTTTTTCTTTACCGATTCAAGGATATTGTCTACATTGGTTTGAGGTTTAAGTTCGGTTTTATTTTTAGAGATCACGTAACGGGGGTATTTTGCCCTTAGTTTACTGCAACTCAAACCGCTTTTGGCAAGATGGGTAAGAAAAAGTGCAATGCCCACCAGGGCGTCCCGGCCATAGTGCAATTCGGGGTAAATCACGCCACCGTTGCCTTCACCGCCAATTACAGCACCGGTTTCTTTCATCCTTGTAACCACATTTACTTCGCCCACCGCTGCTGCTGCATAGCTTCTTTTATAACTTTCTGTAATCTCTTTGAGTGCTTTGGTAGAAGAGAGGTTTGACACGGTATTTCCTGGTGTATGCTGCAATATATAATCTGCAACCGATACAAGGGTGTATTCTTCACCAAACATTGTACCGTCTTCGTTTACGATGGCCAACCGGTCAACATCAGGGTCTACGACAAAACCAAGGTCTGCCCCGTTTTTAACAATCGCTTCGGATATATCGCCAAGATGCTCTGGCAGGGGTTCGGGATTATGAGGGAACTCTCCGTTGGCATCGCAGTATAATTCTATTACCTCTTTTACGCCAAGCGCGTGAAGCAATTTAGGAATAATTAAACCTCCGACAGAGTTAACACAATCTATGGCAATTCTGAATCCGGCAGCGGCAATGGCATTTTTATCTACCAGCGGTAGTTCCAGTATTTTATTTATGTGTAATTCGTCAAAACTCCCAGGGTAGTTGATTTTCCCAAGCGAGTTTATATCGGCATATATAAAGTTTTCTTTTTCTGCCAGATCAAGAATAGTTTCACCATCGGCGGCAGAAAGAAATTCACCCGATTCATTGAGCAGTTTCAGCGCATTCCATTGCCGGGGGTTATGGCTTGCTGTAAGAATAATACCACCGTGCGAACGGGTTTCGGTAACTGCAATTTCTACAGTAGGAGTGGTGGCAAGTCCGAGATTAATCACATCTATGCCCATGCCGGCTAAGGTAGCCGATACAATCATATCGAACATTTCACCACTAATCCGGGCATCTCTGCCAACTGCTACAACCGGTTTTGCAACGCCCGTTTTATTTTTTACCCATTGGCCATATGCTGATACAAATTTAACGACATCAAGTGGAGTAAGGTTTTCACCCGTTACACCGCCAACTGTGCCCCTTATGCCCGAAATTGATTTGATTAATGTCATTATTATTCCTGCTTTTTACTATTCTTAATTGATTTCTGTTTGTAATTTTCATAATTTTATGGATTAAAAATAGTGAAAAAAATATTCCTTCCCTTATCATTTCTGATTTAACTGAAAATAATAAAAATTAATTATGAGTACACTCAGGGGTCAACGAAAACGGATTTCTACCGATTCAAAAAAAAGAGGTCTTAAAAATGTGGCCGAAGGCATTTTGAAACCTTCCAAGCGAAAAGCACTGGTAAAAAGCCAGCCTAAGACCAGGCATCGTCTGGCAGGGGTTGACAACCAGATAAGGCTGAACCGGTATATCGCAAGTACCGGGGTATGTTCAAGGCGCCAGGCCGACGATCTTATTAGTGCCGGCTTAATAACCGTAAACGGTATTATTGTGAGTGAACTTGGCTCTAAGGTCACTCCCGGCGATCTTGTGAAATACAATGGCGAGAAGATAAGAGAAGAAAAAAAGGTATATATCCTTTTGAACAAACCGAAAGATTATGTTACTACTGTTGAAGACCCTCATGCAACCAAAACTGTACTAGACCTTGTAAAAAATGCATGCAGGGAAAGGATTTACCCTGTCGGGCGGCTTGACCGCAGCACCACCGGGGTATTATTACTGACCAATGACGGTGACCTGACCAAAAAACTCACGCACCCGAAATTCAACAAGATGAAAATATACCAGGTAACCCTGAATAAAAACGTAAAAAGTTCAGATATTGAAAAAATCGCCACGGGTATTACATTAGACGATGGCTTCATAAAGGCCGATGCGATACATTATGTTGATCCTGAAGATAAAAGGCAGATAGGCATTGAAATACATTCCGGCAGAAACCGTATTGTAAGGCGCATTTTTGAACTGCTTGACTATAAGGTATTGAAACTTGACCGGGTTTATTTTGCAGGGCTTACGAAAAAAGGGATTGCAAGAGGTAAATGGAGGTTTCTGTCAGACAGGGAAATCTCTGTTCTGAAAATGAGCGCTTATAAATAAAGCCCCTGCAAAAAATAATTCTTTTATTTTTTCAGTTACCCGGTTCTGTTTCTGAAACCTCTCCTATAGCTTAATACCCATGAACAATACATCGTCAACCTGCGGAAAGGCATCTTTCCAAAGGTTGAAGGAATTTTTAACATGGTTGTACTGTTCTTCCATCGATTTCTTGTTAATATCCTCAAGCAGGCCTTTTAACCTCACCATTTTAAACTTTTTGCCCATAGGTCCTCCAAACTGGTCGGGATAACCATCTGAAAACATATAGATAAGGTCGCCGTGGCTTAATTGTATTCCCGCATCCTGAAAATCTTTCTCCGATTTGTCGTAATGTCCGCCGACCGAATTTCTGCTGCCTTTCACATAAATCTCTTCCCCGTTTTTGTAAACAATCATCGGGCGCATGGCAGAAGCATAACGTATATAAAAAGATTTGAGGTCAATTTCACAAACGATAATATCCATACCGTCATTTGCTTTTTCGGCTTCGAGGTTCTGGTTGAGGGTATTTCTAAGCTCCTGGTCAAGGCTTCTGAGTATTTCAGAAGGAGACCTGGTAGCTTCCCTAAAACAGATATCCTTGATAAGGGTAGTGCCTATCATAGACATGAAAGCCCCGGGAACCCCGTGCCCTGTAGAATCTGCACACACAATGATGAACTTGGAATCAGAAATTTTATCGTACCAGTAAAAATCACCGCTTACGATATCGCGTGGCTGATAAAAAACAAATGCACCTGCAAAATTCTGCTGCAAACGCTTTATCGGGGGCAAAATGCTCGCCTGTATGCGTTGTGCATAATTAATACTATCAGTGATGTCCCTGTTTTTAATTTCAATCTCCTCTTTCTGTTCAACAACCTCCTTGGTTCTTTCTGCAAGGCTTTTTTCAAGGTATTCCTGAAGTTGTTTTTGTTTTCTCTCCCTGAACTTAATGATCAAAATGATAACGATAACAATCAACAGAAGCGATAATAATATGAACCACCATGTTTTATAAAAAGGCAATTTAACCCGCAATTTAAAACTTACAGGTGTGCTTATTTCTGTTTCATTTTCAATAAACGACTTTAGGTAAAAAGTATATTTACCATCTGTAATACGCGGATATACAACGTAATTCTGATCAGATACATCTGACCAGCCGGGATCAAACCCATCTAATTTATAGCGATACAACACCCTTTCAGGGTCGCGGTAGTAGAGGCCGGCAAATTCAATCCTGATCTTATATTTTGAGTAAGGAAGCAATATGTCGCCCGTTAAATCAATGGGCTGGTCGTTGACAAATATCCTTAAGATGTTTGTGTTAGGCTGTATTAAAGCGCTCTTGTCTTTCGAAGGGTTATAACATATAAGCCCCTCGGTAGTTCCAAAATAGAGTTTACCGTTTTTGACCTTACTTATACTGTTGTAGTTACAATCCCCGGTTATCCCTTTTTCAACATCGTAGACGTACAATGAAAAATTGCTGATGTTAATTTTAGTAATACCCAGCCTGTGTCCTACCCATATATTTCCTTCATCAGAAGCAATGATGCTGTAACAAAAATCAGACCTCAGACCATTTTCTGCTGTAATATTAATGATGGTGTCTTTACCGAAAAAATAAACTCCAAAACCATAGGTAGAAGCCCAGATATTGCCATTCTTGTCTTGTGCAATGGAATTAAAATCGAGTTCATAATCACCGGTAATAAACCGTTCCTGTATTTCACCGAATGCATCAATGGCGTATATGCCGTTTGCCTGGGTTGCAAATAACAGGTTGTTCTCGTTGTCAAGAAAAATATGTTCGATAACATTATGAGGCAGGCCGTTGTTTGTGCTGTAATGCAGCCTTTCATTGTTTTCAAGGTTAAAATAGAATATTCCCTCTTTTGTGGCGGCATATAACGAATTGCCTTCACCAATAATTGATTTTACAGAAAGCCCAATCGAATTGGCCTGATAGTTGAATTTTGAAATTTTACCGGATGCTATATTCATCCTGTAAAGACCGTTCTTTTCGGTGCCAATCCATAAGGTCCCGTTATTGCTGTAGTGCAAAGCTGTGATAAGATCATTTGGTAACCCATGCGCTGTGTTGAATCTGAAAGGCTCATTTTCTTTGGCAATATTGATCTTTAGCAGGCCTCCCATACTGCCAAGCCATACAATGCTATCATGGGCACAGACTGCTGTGATATTATTGTCAAAACCATTTTCCTGATAATTATAGAATGTAAGTGCATCGCTCAGGAATATTGCCAGCCCATCGCCATATGTTGCTATCCATATATTGCCTTCCCTGTCTTCAAACACTTCTTTAATCGAATTGCCAGTAAGGCCATTTTCTTTGGTAAAGTGTATCACATCTGAAAAAATGTTTTCAGCCGGGCTGTAGATAAATTTATATACCCCCGAACGCAAAGTGCTTACCCATAAATTATTTTCTTCGTCCTCATAAACCGACTGTACATTAAGGGTGCCAAGGTTAAATTGTTCCCCTGTTTTCTTAATGGTATATGATCCATTGTTGTCAATATTTAAATGAAACAGCCCGTCATCTTCTGTGCCCACCCAATATGCTCCATCCGGAGAAGATGGTTTGATAACCTGTATTTTGGTATATTCAAGTTCTTTAATGCCTGTCAGCAATTCAAATTCCAAACCGCCGGGTTTATATAAATAAATATTCAAACCTTCCTGGGAGCCGACAAGTAAAAGGTTATTTTTCAGGTATATTGATGTTAACAAATTGTTTTTTAATTCACTGCTGATTCTTTTGGTTTCCTGAAGGTTTTTAATAATGATGATCCCCCCCGTCATCGAAGAGGCCAGTACATTGCCCTCTGCATCTTCAGCAAACCCGGTGATGGTGCCTTTTACAGGCTCGATTGTTTTAACTGGTGAAAATTTCTTACCGTTATAAGAAACGATGGCCCCGTTCTGAAAACCAAACCAAAGGTTGCCTTTAGAGTCTTTAAAACTGATATTGGCTACGTCGCGATCAACATTTTCCGGAACCGCATCACTGCTGAAATCAAATCCGTCGAACCTGCACAAACCTTCACCGGTTCCTATCCATATAAAACCGTTTTTATCCTGGTTGATTGTGTATACAAAAGGATGGCATATTCCCTGTTGTACACCAAATCTTTTGAATTTAAAACTTTGGTTAAACGAAACAAGAGAACTAAGATAGTAAAGGGTAAGGCTTACAATTAGTAGTTTTCCGGATAATGATCTGTTCATTTTCAAATTATTTGCTTGTCATTAATTTGGTTTTTTGGTGCCAATGGAATATTTGTATTTAGGAACCCCTCCGATTGGAATGACAAAGAATGGAAGCAGTTCCCCGTATTGGTTTCGTATATTTATAACAACATTGTTGTTCTTTACAGGCAGATTTCTTCTTTTAATAAACTGAATATCAAGTGATTTATTACGTTCCTCATCGAGTATTTTAAACTCATCTTCCACCCATTCGTTATCACCAGATACTTTACTTATCTGTCCCTGCCTTGCCACAGATACTGTTCTGATAAATCCGTCGCTGTCCCAGTCGAAGTTCGACAATTTTACGCTAATTGTCCTATCGTCAACATACGGATAAATATGTGACACCTCGTTAGGATCATCATGCATCCTGAAAGAGTATTCATAGGTAAATGCGTTGGCTCCTTCGATAGGTTTGTTTTCACTGTAGCTTGTGCTTAGGTAATACCTGTACAAATTTCCATCGTCTCCGGCAATTCCATCTGCCACAATCTTGAAAATGTAACCGTCGAATTTTGATACAAACTCTCCTTCGGAAGGATTGAAAGGACCAAAAGTGTACCATCCTTTGTCGTAACGTGCATCTTCACCAAATGTTTTTGTTGCCAGCAGATTACCGCTTTTGTAATTGCCAACCGGTTGGGTTTCCTGTGCATCTTTGTGGGTAAAACACTCTTTGCCCCCGAATACAGAAAAGGTTGTTTTTGTATCCCAAACACCGTTAAGTTCATCAAGAGCCCCGCCTACATCCGGATCATAAACTTTGATATATATGGGTTCTTTAAAATCTTTGGGTATCCTGAAAAAAAATGTTTGTGAAAAATCATCATCGCCCCATGATTTTTCTGCTTTTGGGCCAAATGTCATCAGGTAAGGAATGTTTTCATCCCCTGCCGGCACAGGCTGGCCATATGTATTTGGGATTAGTATGAAACAGGCTGTGATGCAATAAAAAATATGCCTCATAAACAATTAATTATAATTAATTTTTCTCATAATAACACTTTACGCAATTATACCTGCAAAGTTCGATCCAAAAGATATTTTTTTTAAAATCAGTTACTTTCCCTGACCACAATCAGTGGTCTTACAACACACCTTTGCTGCGGTGTCTGGTTTTCACCGGTTGTGGTACTTGTTATACCAAGTTGAATCATAAAAGACCCCGGTTTTGTATACACATGATTGACTGATACACCGGTAGCCCTGGTTCCGTCTCCGAAATCCCAATAATAATTTTCGATATCGAAGTTCAAAAGGTGCGTTTTATTTGCATCGAAAGCAACCTCCCGGGATACCGAAATGGTGTCGGGCATTGTTATATAGGGTTGTACAATCTCTTCTACCAGGTGTTCATATTCTGCCTGGCTGAAATAAACCTCACCTGTAAGCGTATCAATTACATTTAGTTTTATATTGTATAGTCCGGGTTTCTTATAACAATGGTTGGCTTCAAGGTCGCGTATTTTTGTGCCGTCACCCAAGTCCCATTCATAACTAAAAGTGGTTGTATCAAGGTCTATGCTTCCCTGCTCATAGAATATATAACAATAATCATTCTCCTGTTGCCCGGGACAATTTGTGAAAACCGGCAGGGTTGAATTAAACATATAAATATCACGCGATTGCGAGCGGTTTGATGCAAAGAAGCCCGTGTCCATTGTTGAATTAATGATGAAGCTGAAATCATCTGAATTTGTATTAAAAGGCGCAGGCAATTTTATTGGATCCTGCAATACCCCGTCTATCAGTTCCGAATAAAAAATATCAAGATCTGAATTATCATCATGCCCGCGCGACGAAAAATACAGTCTGCCGCTTGAATGGTAAAATGGAAAAATATCGTTTTCTTTAGTATTGATTTTATTGCCAAGGTTTTGTGCAGGTCCCCATCCCCCGCTTTCAAGTTTTGACACATAAATGTCATATCCTCCCAGACCTTTTGGGTCGTCAGAAGCAAAGAAAAGCTGTTTGCCGTCTTCGGTAATAAAAGGAAAACTGTGATTGAAATTAGGCCTGTTGAATCTTTGAATGGGTTTAATATTTACCCAGTTTCTGTCCACAAGTTCGGCTGTCCAGATTCCCAGGGTGGTATCTCCCCCGAGGCTGTTGCCGAAACCTCTTGAAACATCAACGGTACGGGAAAAATACATGGTTTTACCATCTTTGCTGAAAGATACGGGGCCTTCGTTGTACCTTGTTGATACATCTTTTGAAAACAGTTGCATCGAACCGAATTTGCCCGGTTTCCGCTGATTTACGAGATAGATGTTGTTCAACGGCCTGTCGCTCATATCGGTGTGGGTAATAAAAACATCATTTTTCCGGTTTGAAACAAAAACAAGGTCATTCCCGAAAAACATAGGTGCATATGCATCGCTTTGCGGATTGCTTAAAGAAAGCTTCTGAACAGTGAAATATTTCTGCGCAAAGGATTGCATGAGAATTGCATGAAAAATAAATATTGCGATAATATGGTAATTGTATTTCCGCATATTTTAAAAGTTTCCCGGATCAGTTACCTTTATTTTATATCCAAATTCATATTGAAAAGTAAATTCAAGCGAACCACTATGATATTTACTCAAATTTCCCATTCCGAAGTCGTATGAAACACCAAGCCTTGACTGATAATTCATTTTCCAGTTAAATAAAAAAATGAATGCTTCGTCTGGCCTGTAAGATAGTCCCCCCATGAAAATATCCTTGTATATAAGGTTCATGTTGATATCGGTAAAAAACGAATAGCTCTTTTGATAACTTATTAAGGTTGAAGGTTGAAGCCTTAAAATATTGTTTATAGGGAATGAATAGCCCGCAGTAAAGCAATAACTGTAGTTAATGAAATCGTGGTAAACTTGCAACCCTTTCGACTTATCTTCTACTCTATAACCCAGGAGCAGGGGTATGGAAAAACCCGCAAAAAAATTACGGTTGTAATAATAGGTACCCAATCCAAAATTTGGTAGAAGAAAGTTTTGAAGTTTATCATCAAAAACAAATTCACCGTTTCCAAGGTCAATCATTTCGAACCTGCCCGATGTTATCCCTCCCCTGAGTCCCATTGACAATTTGCCATTTCCTAAAACTATCCTGTGTGCATAGTTAAAGTAAACGCTCGAAGATTTTCTCGGCCCGATCTCTTCCTGGTAGCCCAACACGCCCAGGGCGGTTTTAATATTTTTCATGGGCCAGTGCAGGCTAAGCGTATAAGCCTTAGGGGCGCCTTCAAAACCCATCCATTGGTTACGGTATGAAAACAAAAAGGTTGAAACCTCGTTGCGCCCGGCATACGCCGGATTGATCACCATCCCGTTGAACTGGTACTGGCTGTTTAGAATAGAACGGTCCTGACATCTCCCTTTTAAGGCGAAAATGAAAAGCAGAACGGTCAATATATAAATTTTTTGATACATCTTATCTCAGCAGTTCGATATAACTTTTTTTAGGTTTCATTTCACTTTTGCCCGCTATTTTAACCTTTAACACATAAAAATAGGTGCCTTCGGGTAATTCTGTATTATTCTTCCGGTTGGTACCATCCCAGAAATTACCCTCGGTGTAATTGGTTTCCTCAAAAACAACCTGCCCCAGACGGTTAAAAATAATCAGTTCAATTTTCTCGGCATTTTCAATCTCCACTTTGAATACATCCATAGAGCCATTATTGGGGGCAAATCCGTTGGGCAACTTCAGGTCGTTGACAAAGATATTCACACTGTCAGAAACAGAAGGACAAGTGCCGTTTGTAACTGTCCATTTAAGCACATTGTCCCACTCAAGCCCGCTGACAAAAGCGCCGGGAAGTGAATCGTTATCAAAATCTGCATTGCCTTTAGATACAGTCCATTTGCTACTTCCAAACAGTTGCGGGATTGCTTCGAGTGATGTTTGAAAAACAAATTCGAGTGTTTTGTCTGCACCCGCATCAACTTCGGGTGGCTGTTCATAGAATATCAGGTACACGCTGTCTGAATCGGTACATCTCCAGTTGGTTTCGGTCCACTTTGCCCAACCGTTCAACTTTCCGTCATCAAAAGGTTTAATATTTAAAGTAGCATTTTCCAGCAAAACATTATCAAAATCCCCCAGCGATGATTGCCACAATCCGGTTGTATTGGGTAAACTTTTGGCCGCTTCAAGGGTGTAACGTGTATCGCATATCTCGGCATTCTCCCCGGCATTGGCTTCGGGAATTTCAAAAACTTTTATATTCACCTGTCCGGTTGTAGCCGAGAGGTCTGCAAAACACCCGCTGTCGTCTTCTATAGACAAAATGCGGACATTCTGGGAGGTGTTGAATAAAAATTCTGCAGAATCTATGCCTGCGGCAGTTGTTATTTTTGAACCTATCGCCGTTTCGTCACCAAAAGTTACATTCCAGGGCCCGTGATCGCCTGAAATGTTAAATTTTATTTTAATATTTCCCCCTTCGCATGTTGTATCTTTCGAAGACAGAATATCTCCCGAGGGTATCTGGTTAATCAACACCTGCACATAATTGCTGGTATCAACACATTCTGCACCCTGGGCAGATGAAAATACAATTCTACGGTAATATTTTGGGGAGGTAAGGTTTTCGGTCTCAAAATTCTGTAAGTTATTAGATGTATTTCCCGCGGCATCTGTCCATGCATCGGTGGTATAGGCCATCTGCCAGAGGTACATGTAATCATTGTGTTTACCGTCAAGAGGAAAAGACCCGGCAAGTGGTTCGGGCGAATTGTAACAAGTGTATTTTAAACTATTACCGGTAATAATATTGTTTTTAATTCTTTTATAAACATGTACTTCAACAGTCTCGCTGGTATCTGCACAGATATCGGTAACCACCCTCCTGGCGAAAACGGCAGAGTCTGTCAATGCAGGAGATGCATAACCAGTCTGGTCATTCACCCCGGGCGCTTCATACCATGTTGCAGCGCCTTCGGGCCTTATAAGCCATTTATAAACAAATGACCCGGTGCCGCCTGTTGCAGCAGGAGGTGAAAAAGGCAGAGGGGCATTGTTTTCGCAGACGGCCTGTGCATCAAGTCCATGATTGTTTATTATTGCAGGTATTACAGTGATATAGAGTGGGGCAGTAGTATCTTTACATGCGCCATACATTCCTGAAATTACAATGCGCTTAAATTCAGATATTTGTGTAAGAGTTGAATGCGCATGGTGAATGTCTGTTGCATTAGCGATTTCATTCCATCCTGTACCTTCATTTATCAGCCATTTGTAAGCGTATGACCCTGGTCCGTTGGCTCCTGAAGGGGCTGAACCATTGATTATTCGGGGTACATCACCGTAACAGTATCTTGAAGAATCGGTTGAAATACTATTATTGGCAATAGCTGCCAAAACTATAATATTTTTAATATCGGATGATGTATCGATGCAGGCTTTATCGTTACCGGAGAAAACAATACGTCTGTACTGGGTTGATGTTGTAATTGGCCCTGTTGTATATTCTTTAGTATTACTTAATGGTATATCTTCCCAACCCGAAACATCTTTCTTCTGCCATTGGTAGGTATAAACCCCATCGCCGTTAGTGGGCTGTTCGGCACGTATAACCCCCGGCGCCAAACCCTGGCAGATAGTAGTGTCTGCCATTGGTTTGAAATAATTATTGGAAATTGAAGACAACACGGTAATACAAACAGTGTCGCTGTAACCCGAACAGAATTTGGTTGAAGTAACAAACCTTCTATAATACCTTGTGGCATTTAATTGTCCGGGAAGATAGGGTTGATTGGTAGTAAGCAGACTGCCGGCATCATTCCAGTTGATTGAGTTTAGGCTTGTCTGCCACTGGTAAGTGTAATTTGTATTGTCTCCGCCGGCAGGCTGGCTTCCTGTTACCGGTAAAGCCGTAAGATTATAACAAATGGTATCGGTGCCGGAAATTTCAGTATTGGATATTGCAGGATAGACATAGATTTCAATAACTTTACTTACGGTGTCTGCCTGTGGTGTGATACCGCCAACGCTGACTATTCTTCTGAAATAGGTTGTGTTATTGAGTGGTACAGGTGTAAAATCGCGCTGGTTGGCGCCCGAACCGGCAGCATTTATCCAGGTTGACATATCAGGGCTTTGTTCCCATTCAAAGGTGTAATTTCCATCTCCGCCCTTAGGATTACTACCTGTAATGATTTTAGGTTGCTGACCGGCACAAAGCGTATCTTTTCCCCTTATCACATTAAATAAAAAGCCGTTTAGTGGTAACCTCAGTGATATATTTGTTTTGCCGGATTGTCCCGGATAACCCGTTGTTGTGGGTACACATGACGACACTATTCCCGGGGCTCCCCCTGAAGTATCACAGGTAAAGGATGTAATATCCTGACCGGAAATCCAGAACAAGCCACCGCCTCCGCCGCCACCGGAACCTTTGCAATTGGTACCGGTATTTCCGCCCTTACCCCCTTTCACCGAGATATTCAGATTGCCTGAAAAGGATGAAGCATCAAGCAGTACTGTTCCCCCGGCCCCGCCGCCACCGCCGCTGGCATTATAAGGTCCGCCGGTAACATCTTCTCCTCTTGCGAGTATAGTACGGTTATTGCCAATCACCATATTGGCTGCGATGATTACTATACCCCCGCCATTTCCTCCATTGGAGGCTGTTGTACCTGTGCTTTGCACCCCGGTGCCGCCACCACCGCCCATAGTAATGCAATTATTACTGTAAAGGTCGTTTGCATTCAGCCCCCCCATAGCCAAAGGGGGAACAGCAATACAAGAAGCCTCTTGTCTTCCGCCATTTCCACCGTCACCAAAATTGCTGCCACCGCCGCCACCCGAAAATAAACCGTTTCCGCCACCGCCGCCTGAAGAAGCAAAAAAACATCCTTTGGTATATGGAAAAGTTGTACTTACATTGCCTTCTCCCTTGTTTCCGGCCCTGTTTGTTTCAGCAGCCAGAAAATTCACAGTATCATTAGCCGGACGGCATCCTCCGGTATAACCAGTTTCTGGTGAAGCGCCCCTGAAGCCTTTGTTAGAAACATCTATATTGCCTTCGAAGCGAAGCGTATCGTAAACGATAAGAATAAGAATACCCCCCGAATTTCCATCCCAGTCTTTGGCAGTAACTGTGCCACTTATAACGGCGTTGTTTTCACATTCAAGCACGCGCACGAGTTGAATTTTTTCTCCACTGTTATAGGTGTTCATAAGGCTGGAGGTGAAAATAATTTTTTTGTTAATAATATCTACCTCCTCAACCCGAAGAATCTCATATCTGCCCGTGTTTTTGTCCGATGTTTTTGATCCCCGTACAGGTTCACCCCTGTTGCCGGTTCCACCGGTTATATCGAGTTCTACCCCTGTCATCTGTATCAGTAAAACCTTATCTCCCTCCTTAAAATAAGAAATTTCCGGATGATCTTCATAGTTTACCTCATCTGCACCCACCGCTAAAACCTTCAGATAATGGTTAACAATTCCGGTGATTGTATCTTGTGAAAAAGAAATACAAAATGTGTACACCAAAACTGATATTACAATAACTTTTTTCTGCATCTGAAATGGTAAACTGTTTGTAAAAACCAAATATAACTATTTAAAAGATTTAATAATTAACAAATTTTCAACATCACCGCAATAATTTATAACGATAGGCCGGCTTAATTCTCTGAATTTTGAATGATAAATTGAGAATGATTTTCTAAAAAATAATTATTTTATTTGTCATTTGATCTTGGTTTTTATTCTTCATTTCCGGAAAACTCGGGTAATTCAACAAAGAATACTGTCCCTTTCCCCCACGATGTTTCAAAATATATTCTTCCACCGATGTTTTCGATAATATCTTTAGTAATAGCAAGCCCCAAACCCATACCACTCGATTTGGTAGTGAAATTAGGAGTGAATAGTTTTGTTTTCACATCGTCATGAATTCCCCTGCCATTGTCTTCAACTTTTGCAAGCACTTTGCCGTTGATTATGTTAATCGTTACCAGAATTTTGCATGCCCTTTCTTCAGGAACCGATTGAACGGCATTTTTAAAGAGATTTATAAAGACTCTTGCAAGCTGTTCTTTGTCGGCAAAGACATACACCGGGCCTTTAATTGCGGGTTTATAACCGATGGTTACCCCGGGGGCGTTTGAAAACAGGCTGATGGTATTCCTGATGATATGCTCAATGTCAAGTTTTTGGTTTTTTGCTTTGGGCATTTGTGCAAAATTCGAAAATTCAGATGCAATCTTAGAGAGGTTATCTATCTGTTCGATTAATGTTTGAGTAACCTTTTCATGTATCTCGGCGTAGTTTTCATTTTTGTCTTTCCAGGTACGTTGCAGATGTTGTATTGTTAAACGCATGGGAGTGAGCGGGTTTTTTATCTCATGGGCAATTTGCCTTGCCATTTCACGCCAGGCACTTTCGCGTTCTGACTTGGCCAGTAGTTCAGCGCTTTTTTGCAGCTCCTGTACCATTCGGTTGTATTCCTGAACAAGGCTTGCTACTTCATCGCTACCCGAGTATTCAATTAGTTCATGGTCTTTTAGCAGTTTCACCTGGCTGAATTTCTCCTGCAACAACCTTAAAGGCTTTGTAATGGTATCTGAAATAAAGACAGCAACAGCAATGGTAAGTAAAATTAATAATGAATATATATTCACTATTGCTACAGCCAGATTGGTGATTTCCTGCCTTAGTTCCGCCTCCCTGGTGAAATAGGGCAGGTTAAGGTAGGCAAGTAAATTATTATTCGCATTGATATACGGAACATAGGCCGACAAATAATGCAGTTTACCAATATTTTCCCTGTGCACGAATTCTGCTTTCTTTTCAATCATAAGGCTGTTCAGTGCCAGCGGGTTCATTTTTGTGCCGGTGAGCCCGCGGTCAAAAATTTCGGGCCTCGAGGTAGCTATTAAATCTCCCGACTGATCGTAAAGATTTATGTCGGTGTAAAAGACATCGGCAAATTTCTGAAGGAGCTGGTCAAGGTTACTATAACTTTCTGATGACCAGCTGCCGTCAAGTTTGTTTTCGTAAGCCAGTTTGTGGTCGAGTTCGATATACACCGACTGTATCTTTTCGGTAATGTTATTGAAATTCTTTTTCTGGTATTGTTCAAGGCTGAAGTATATGGTGCCGCCTCCGATAAGCACAAGCGACAGCAATAAAATTGAGAATACGGCAAACTGAATTTTGTTTTTAAAGTTCAGTTGAATCTTTCTTCCGTGGGTTGCAACTTTTGAAATTGCAAAAACTATGAGCAGACATACATAATAAAAAACAAAAATGTAGGAAAATGATATCAGGCTGTTTAATATATTAATGGTAGGTTTACTTAAAATAATCGCGTTTATATCATTTACATTATAGATTAAATGATCATAATTATCAAACCTGATAAAACTATATTCTTTCTCCTGTTCACCGTAAATATCGCGCGCCAGGCTGTAATGAAATTCGCCCGATTGCGTAATAAGGTTGTTTTGATAATACTTGGCATAAGCATATTCGCCGAGATAAGAGTCAACATCCAGCCTGCTGTCAAGGAGCAATTCAGGGTAACCAAACTCTTCAGAAACAAGGGTGGATTCAAGTTCCAAAAATAATGATATCTCCGGAAATTCCTGTCCTTCCTTAAAGTACGTGATTATTCCCAGGTAATTGATGCGCCCGTTTGTATTGTCAATAAAATAAAACTTTGAATTTGGCAGTATCATTCCCTTTTCGCCAATGTATTGGCCGAAATAATTGTAACAGTGGAAACTGTATTCGTCAGGTATTTTAAAAACCACACTGTCTATCGGTCGGCAATCGTAAAACCTGAAATCATATTTTCCCCAGAATCCTTTAAAGTAATTATTTTTTAAATAGCTGCGTAATTCTGTGTAACTTACTTCCATATCAAATAACATATCAGCCAGGGTACTGTCGCTGTTGAGTTCTTCAGACATTTCTTCAAAAAGAAGTTCAGCAATCGGGTCATGTTCATTTGCCAGGTTTTCTACAAGTATTTTCATGTTTTGCCTGTCTTTTTTAATCGTGGTAGCGGAAATAAAATAAACAATATATACAGAGGAAACCAGTACCACTAAAACCAAAATGCCATACCCGTAAACAGTATTTGCCTTAAACCTGATAATTACCAGCATTAAAAAAAGCAGGAAAAAAAACAATACAGAGTATGGGTCAATTGTCTCGCCTGCAAAGTACAAAAACAGTACCGCGAGGATAAGTATAATTGAAAAATTAAAAATAAACTGTTCCATCCGAATAGTTTCTTTGCCGATAATGGTTGCTTTATTTATCAGCATCACGAGGCCGGCGAAATGCATTCCGATAATTATGAGGCCTACAAAACTGTATATATTTAAGCTGGTAATTTTGTATACTTCAAACGAAATATTCGAATTGGTAATCAGGCTGGAAAAGATATGTCTTGAATAAAAGAAAAATAATATTAAAGTAAAAATTAACAGGGAGTTAATATGGTTTTTACCTTTTTCTCGTAATTGAAAAAACCTTTCATGAATAAAAAAATCGCGGTCGAATTTTATTATTATATAAAAAATACAAACTGTGTTAAGCAGAAGATCGCCCAGCGAAGGCAGCAACTCTGAATTGGCAAAAATCACAGGGCTGAACAGGTCATTACTATATAAGCCTGCCGGAAACCTGAAAATGGTTTGTGCCAACCTGAACCCGGCCATAAAAATTACCAGTGCAATAATTGCATAGTTTTTTTTAACGGGGTCAGATATCCTTTTTAATAATGTGTTAATAAAAACCAGAAAGAGAATTATTCCTGTTAAGAAAAAAATGAAGGCCAGGTTTTTGTAAAGCCAGGGTAATTTCAGTTCGTTATTAAACACGAGCGAAAAAAGATATTCGCCGTTATATCCCCTTATTTCATATGCATTATCGGATTTGTCCTCACTTATGCTTACAGAGGCAGGAATTTTAAAAGATGACTGAAATTCATTTTCCAGATATTTGTTTTTATAGGAAAACTCTTTTTTAATCAATATCCATCCAACTGCCTTGTATTGCAAATAATCATATGTTTTCAAGGCATACCAGGCATGGTTGTTGAAAATAAGTTTTGAGTCGTAGTATAACGAATCATAATAATTTGGAAACAGAATATTATTGTTCGTAAAACTGGTGAGCTGGTTGTCCTTATAAATAAGAATGATGATTCCCTTTTTGTCAAAATCATCAATAGGCCCGATTTTACCTGAATTAAAAAGAGCATCAATTGTTTTATCAAGCAATTCATATTTTTCATCGAGAGTTTCCTGGAATTTTTCAACACTTTTTTCGCCAAAGGTTATCACCGAAAAAATATGACCAGAAAAAGTGGCCGAAAGAAAAAACAATAAAAAAGCAATAAAGTATTTCAGGGGGGTGTTCATACACTCACTGGTTTAGTATAATTCCAACAATTATATATGATGATAAGGTTCATTATTGAGTATTGTAAATGATCTGTAGAGTTGTTCGATAAAGATCAGGCGCACGAGCTGGTGCGGGAAGGTCATTCTTGATAAAGAGATTCTATCGTTTGCACGGTCGTATACCTGTCTTGAGAATCCGTATGGGCCTCCTGTAACAAAAGCCATATTTTTTATTCCCCGGTTCATGATTTTTTGCAGATGACCGGCAAACTCGGTTGAACCGTATTCAAGTCCTTTTTCATCAAGCACGACCACATAATCGGTTTTTAAAACTTTTTTAAGGATAATCTCACCTTCCAGTTCCTTAAGTTTGTCGAAAGTAACGTTTTTAGCCTGTTTTATTTCAGGCAGGTCGATGTACTCGAACAAAACATAGTTTTTTAACCGTGTTGCATATATTTCCACGCCTTCTTTTACATGCTTTTCGGTTGTTTTTCCGGTGTTGATCAATTGTATTTTCACAAAAATAAATTTTTTATAATGATTTGGACTGCAGGCTGGTTTTAATTATTCAATTTAGTCAGTTTCACAGGCAGAAATTTCTTTGGTACAAATCTTGCAGCAAATCGCAGACCAAAAATAATTTTCGATAGTTAAAATAATATATTTAACTTGCAAATTATAATAATTGGTTTGATTTTTGTTCACTATATTGAAAAATATTAATAAAAAGAAATGAAACAATTCAAACTGTACCTGGTATTTTTAACTGGTTGGGTTTTCCTTTCGGGTATCGCAGCGGGCTTTTTGCCGCAGGATATACCAGATGGGATTATTTTGGCCATAAAAAAAGGAAATGCATCTGATCTTGCCAAATATATTAATGTAAATGTGGAGCTTACCATAAACGGTAATGAGGAAATTTACAGCAAAGAACAAGCAGAACTGATTCTGAAGGATTTTTTTACAAAAAATCCGGTAAACAGCTTTTCAATCATTCATAAAGGAGGCAAGGAAGACTCAAGGTATGCTATCGGCAATTTAAGTACCCTAAAGGGTGAGTACAGGGTTACCCTGCTTGTTAAGATTAAAGAATCTCAACCCTACATTCACCAACTAAGAATAGAAAAAGAGAATGCACAATAACCTTGTTGATCAGCTTATTGATCTGGCGGTTGCTGAAGATATTGGTGATGGTGACCATACATCGCTTGCATGCATCCCTTCAGCGGCAAAAGGAAGTGCAAAGCTTATAATTAAAGACGAAGGAATTTTGGCAGGCGTTGATATTGCCCTAAAAGTCTTCGATAAAATTGACCCTTCGCTAAAGGTTGAGGTTTTTCTTGCAGACGGGGCTGCAATTTTTCCGGGTGATGAAGCTTTTGTAGTTGAAGGATATGTTCGCTCTATTCTTCAGGCCGAAAGGCTGGTGCTGAACTTTATGCAGCGTATGAGCGGCATAGCCACTGTTGCACATACCTATGCATCGAAGCTTAAAGGGCTGAAAACAAAAATACTCGACACCCGTAAGACAACCCCTGGCCTGAGGCTTATCGAAAAGCTGGCCGTGAAGACTGGTGGTGGCTGTAATCACAGAACAGGCCTCTATGATATGATATTGATCAAAGATAACCATATAGATTTTGCAGGCGGTATTGGTAAAGCTATCGAAGCTGTACATGATTATTTGACCAACAATATGCTCGACCTGAAAATCGAAATTGAGGCCAGGACACTTGACGATATCGGGGAAATTCTGAAAACAGGAAAAATTCATCGTATCATGCTCGATAATTTCAGTTTGCATGATACAAGCCTGGCCCTGGAGATGATTAAAGGGAGGTACGAAACAGAATCCTCCGGCAGAATAACACTGGAAAATTTGCGTGATTATGCCGAATGCGGTGTTGATTACATTTCTGTCGGGGCGCTTACACACCAGATAAAAAGTCTTGACATGAGCCTAAAAGCATGCGACTATTAATATGCAACAGGAAGATAGCCAATTGAAATTCCGGTTTTTTAAAAACAAAACAGAGAAGTTAACCAGCTATTTTGAGAATATTTCATTCCCGGGTTCAGGCGGTGTTCCGGTTCCGGATGTAATTTCATTTTTTATCCGGGGACTGACAAAAGGGTCTCTGAATATCAGGGCTTCTGCTATTGCATTTAATTTTATGCTTGCCCTTGGCCCTGCCCTGATTTTTCTTTTGTCTACCATTCCATATCTTCCTATTAAAGATTTCAGGAACGAGATGCTCGAGATTTTTAACGAAATCATCCCCACCAATTCATATATTGCCCTGGAAGCCCTCATAGACCAGCTGTTCATTAAAAGTAGCGGTATGCAGGTTTTTGGGTTTCTGGTTGCATTTTTCTTTGCCCAGAAAGGCATCAACGGTATGATTGAGGCATTTAATGTAACCTACCACACCATCGAAACCCGGCCCTGGTTGCAGCGCAGGGTTATTGCCATCTTGTTGGGCTTTATCCTCTTTATTCTCGTAACTGTAGCCCTGTCACTATTGTTCTTTAATAAAGTTTTTATAAATAAATTAGTTGAAAATGATTTTATTAAAGCTGATTTTACCTACTTTCTGTTTTTAACAGGTAGATGGTTTATTATTACAATACTTACTTTTATATCTATCTCTTTTTTCTACTATCTTGGCCCGTCGCGCAAAACGTGCTGGAGGTTTTTCACGGCAGGTTCAATTCTTGCAACATTCTTAACCATACTGGCATCTGTAGGTTTTTCTTATTTTGTAAACCATTTTGCACAATTCAACAGGTTTTTCGGGTCAATCGGGGCACTGGTCGCGCTTATGCTATGGATGAATTTTAATGCACTCACGCTGCTCATCGGTTTTGAACTAAATGCCAGCATAAAAAATGCCCGAATTAGTTTCGATTCAAATCTTGAAACCAAGACTTCGAACAATAAATAAAATATGACAAGAGGATGTGCTATGCCTGCCGGCTAAAACAATCCCCCGTTAATATCAATTGATGTACCATTGATATATGGTGAATCAATAAGAAACCTTACGGCTTTGTAAATTTCTTCGGGGTTTCCGAATTTACCGGAGGGAATTTCTTTTTTAAGCTGGTTTTGAAGTTCTTCGGGCACCTGCTCAATCATACCAATATTGAAATACCCGAGGTTTAGGGTATTGATGGTGATATTTTTACCTGCATTCTCAGCTGCAATACTCCTGGACATGCCCCATAACGCTGCCTTTGATGCTGCATAGGCGCTGGTTCCTGCCACACCCCGCTGTGCCAGTATTGAAGAAAAATTAATGATCCTTCCGTAGTTTTGCTCACGCATAAAAGGCAGGACGGCCCTGATCATGTTAAAAGTACCTATAAGATTAACCTGCACTACTTCGTGCCATTTGTTCAGATCTGATTTATGCGCGGAACAATTGTAGTTTATTGCTGCACAATTCAATAAAACTACATTTTTAAGTTTGGGCTTGATGCGGTAGAACCATTCAACAATCTCATTAAAATCTGATATGTTTACTTTCGAACAGTATTCGTTGCCTTCCTCCGGTATGGTATTCAGGTATGTGCCGTATACAGCGATATTATCTGCCCTGAACTTATCCGTCAGGAACTGTCCGATGCCCCTCGAAGAACCGGTTATTATAATCATTTTGATTGATATTAGAAGGATTGAAAAATTACGCTTTTTTTAATAAAAATGCAACAATCATTAATCCAAATTATTATTATAAATACATGACCCTGTATGACTATTATCAAGTCCTTTAAGCCCATTTAATAACAGATGCGCCATATGTCCAGCCACTTCCGATAGCGGCAAAAAGAATTTTGTCTCCTTTGCCGATGAGACCTTTTCGGTTTACCTCATCAAGAAGTATCGGAATTGTACCTGCTGAAGTGTTTGCATAATGCTCCATATTGGTCATGACTTTTGAAAATGGCAACCCAAGAATTTTTGCAGTATCTTTCAATATCTTTATACCGGGTTGGTGGGGTATCAGGTATTTTATTTCATCAATACCAGTTTTTGAGTCGGCAAGAACCTCATTTATTACTTTAGGTAATAATTTGGTGGCAGTTTCGTAAACTGCCTTTCCGTTCATCTGGAAGTAGTGCAGTTTTTTCTCAACTGTTTCATCAGATGCCGGCAACTCAGATCCGCCTGCAGGTACGGTAAAGTTAAATTTGCCCCTGCCGTCTGAATACAGCCTGAATGCAAGAAACCCTTCAGAATCATCTGCATGAGAAATTAAGGCTGCTCCAGCTCCATCGCCAAAAAACACACAGTCTCTTCTTTCCCAATCGGTGATGCGCGAAAATGTATCTGCCCCGATTACCAGTACATTGTCGTATACTCCGCTGGCCACATACTGGCAGGCAACCGACATACCGTAAAGAAATCCGGAGCATACTGCTGCTATATCGAAACATACTGCATTATAAGCTTTGATTTTATCCTGTACGATACAGGCTGTTGAAGGAGCCAGTCTGTCGGGGGTTGAAGTGGCAACTATTATCAGGTCAATATCATCGGATTTTAGCCCTGCATTTTCAATGGCCTTACTCCCGGCTTTTGCCCCGAGGTCGCTCGATGCTTGGTTTCCGGCAGCTATGCGGCGCTCTCTGATGCCAAGGTTTTCATATATCCAGGTATCGTTCGTTTCAACAAGTGTTTCAAGATGTTTATTAGTAACTATCTTTTCCGGCAAATATGAGCCGGTTCCTATAATTTTTGCCTGTCTTACAAGTTGTTTCATATTCTCTTATTCATGCAGTTTTTGAATCGGTTAAAATACCAATTGTTGATGAAATAGATACAAAAACAGGACTTTTTTTCTGCCATCATCCGGTTTTTAACAGAATAGCACAGGAGCTTTACAATGTCTGATATGAATATTGAACTGATTTAATCTTTATAGCCTGCCAATTGTTAGTAACTCTGGTTTTACTCATGGATAATAATATTTATATTTGATTTGACGTGAATAAAAAATGGCCGAAAGAAAGTATATCATTCTTATTATATCACTATTTGCAGCGGTTATTCTCGCCCTGCTTCTGGTTTTTCAAAAAGGGAGGATAAAAAAAACAGACGAGCCGCTAAAAGCTATCCCCGTTGATGCTGCCGTTATCATTCAGGTGAATGATTTTGGAGAACTGGTGCAGAGCCTCGGAAAAAACAGTGTATGGGAAGTGGCAAAAAGCATAAAAAGCCTTGCCAGAATTGAAAGGCAGATACATTTTATTGACTCGCTTTCCCGGTCAGAAAAAATCATCAGAGAAGTTATAAACAACAATCCTTTCTATTTAACCATGCATGTTGCCGGAAAAGGTAAACTAAGCTTTGCTTATGTATTTAGAATGCCCAGGGGACTAAATGAAAGGAGTTTAACACAGATCATAGAAAACCTAATTGAAAACACAGGAACTATCGCATCGAGAAAATATGAAAATGCAGAAATTATTGATATAAGACTGCTTAACGACGGCCTCGTGAATAATTTTTCATACTCTGTTTCTAAAGGTTTATTAATCCTGAGTTTTTCACCCTTGCTGGTTGAGGATGCATTAAGGCAGCTTTCTGCAGAAGAATCGGTTGCTAATGATAGGGGATTTGTTGAACTGCAAAAAACCATTGGCAAAAATGTGAGTGCAAATATTTTTCTTAATTATCATCATTTGCCGAAAACTGTCGGATTATACCTTAAAAATGAATTCCGGTCGCGCCTGCTTTCTGCCAATGATTTTGCAGGATGGGCTGCCCTTGACCTGAATTTGCCGGGCGAAGCCATATTGTTAAACGGATTTACTGCATTAAGTGATTCAGTGCAGCAAACCGGCAGTTTGTTTCTAAACCAGTCGCCTTCGAAACTCACTATTGACAACATTCTTCCGGCAACCATTACCTCATTCATTTCTTTTAACCTGTCCGATGTAAACCTTTATATCGAAGATTATAAAAAACAGCTCATAAACAATGGCCGGATAAATGAGTACAATAAACAGGTTACACACCTTAAAAGCAAATACAGTTCTGATATCAACAATGTTTTTTACAGTCTTGTAGATAAAGAAATCGCGCTGGCTTTTGAAGCATTTGATTCCAATAAACGCGCTGCCAATACCTATGTTGTAATCAATATAAAAAGCAGGGGACAGGCAGAAAAAAAACTCACTAATTTTATTGATAAGGTAATTGAATCGGACAGGAAAGTCAAATCAGATTATTACTATAATTATAAAATAGACAATGAATTGTCTTTTGCCATTTATAAAATGCCCTATGCAGATTTTTTGAAAACATTTCTGGGAGGTTTCTTTAACCAGGGTAGCACCGACTATTTTACCTTTGTTGATAATTACCTTATTTTTGGCCATTCGGTTGAATCGCTTTCAAAATTCATTCACTCGAATATTTTGAACCGTACCCTGTTGACTGATAATTCTTACCGTGAATTTAAAAACTATTTATCACCGCGTACCACCGTTACCTTCTATTGCGACTTAAGCAAATCTTACCTTAATTATTCTGTATTTCTGTTGCCCGAAGTTATTAAAGCCTGGGAGGAAAACATACCTGTTTTTCAAAAAGCTCAGGTTTTTGGTTTTCAACTAAGTCCGCAAAGACAATATTTATATACAAGTATTTTCATAAAAGGTATTTCGGAGTACAATGACAAACCCCGAACTGTTTGGGAGAGCCTTTTAGACACAACCATATGTTCTAAACCGCAGTTTGTTGTAAACCATAATACCCGGCAAACAGAAATTTTTGTGCAGGATGAAAACAACAACATATACCTTATTAATCAGGTAGGAAGAATATTGTGGAAACAAAACATTCCAGAAAAAATCAACAGCAGTATAAATCAGATTGATTATTATATGAACGGCAAGCTGCAAATGATGTTCAGCACCGCGAACTATCTTCACCTTATTGACCGGAATGGTAATTATGTAGAAAGATATCCTGTTAAACTAAGATCTCGCGCTACTAACGGAATGGCCCTTTTTGATTATGACGATAACAAAAATTACAGGATATTAATTGCCTGTGAAGATAAGCAGGTTTATGCCTATGACAAGGAAGGAAACATTATAAAAGGATGGTCGCCGGAGAGAACAGAAAGCGAGGTTACGCAGCCGGTGAACCATTTCAGGGTAAAAGACCGCGACTATATAGTATTCGGCGACCAACTCAATACCTATATTCTCGACCGGAAGGGTAATACCCGTATTGGAATTAAAGAATTAATAGCCAGGTCTTTAAATAACAATTATTACCTTGAAACCTCAGGAGGGCCTGTGAATTCATTTATTGCATTTACCGATACTGCAGGCACCGTTTATAAAATTTTTACGGATGAAAGAATTGAAAAATTGGAATTAATGCATTGTACCCCTGATCATTACTTCGATTTAAAAGACATAGACGGTGATGGCAACAAAGATTTTATATTTCTCAATGAACATAAGCTTACAGTGTTCAGGCACGATAAAACAAAATTATTTAGCTATGATCCGGGCGTACCTATAGAGCGCTCCCCTGTTTACTATCATTTTTCAACAAATGACAGAAAAATTGGTTTAGTTTCTGAAAAAAAATGCTTAATTTTTCTTATCAATAACAACGGTTCAGTGTATAATGGATTTCCCCTTAAGGGGTGTACCCAATTCAGTATCGGGTATCTTGGCAGTACCATTTCCCATTTTAACCTGATTACCGGGGGAGACAACAACTTTTTATATAATTATGCCGTACAATAAGTCAGTTTAAAGTTAGAACCATGAAAACAAAAAAAATCTTAAGCAGCCTTTTAATACTTACCATTGTTTCAATTTTTTTATGGCAGGCCTGCATCAAAGATGAAATTGATTTTAGCAAGATTTCCGGTATGGTAGATTATAACCCCGAGTTGCATGCACCTTTAATTCGTGGCTCTTTTACCATTAAGGATCTTTACAATCCACAGGCTGAAGACTCTGTTATTGTGCTGCGTGGCGACTCTATTTATTTGTACATAAGACAAGATTCGGTATATGTTTTTAAAGTGTCCGATTTTATTGAAATTCCCGACCAGGGGTCGCAATATTATGATATTACTTCCCCGCCTTTCGACATAGTATTTGCAGCACCCCAAACATATATTCTTACACAAAAAGACAGTTTTCAGATAGTACTTGAAAATGATATGAGGCTTGACAGTCTCCTCACCAATTCCGGCAACCTTGTTATGGATATCCATTCAACTTTTAGTGCGGTGGGGGCTTTAAGAATCACCAGTCCGTCACTTTACATGAATGGAGAACCGTACGATACCATTATTCAGTTTTCGCGTGCATCGGGAGATTTCCGGCGAACATATTCGGTGCCGCTGCAAAACGCCAAATTGGTGGTAAACAACGACAATCCGGAATACTCGAAAATGGAAGTGAATTTTACGGTAATTGTAGCAGTTCGGGCAGGTGATACCATCAAGGCCAACAGTATTGCAGAAATTGACTTCGGTATTCAGGACCTGAACGATTTTGATGCTGCCTTTGGATATGCCGGCGACACTTCTTTTGCACAAGACACCATTATTGATGTTGATCTGGGTGAAATAGAAGGGTTATCAGGAACGTTTGCCATTACCAATCCGAAAATCAACTTTCTGTATACCCACTCTTTCGGGCTGCCCATAGGGTTCGACCTCAGGGTGAAAGGGTATTTCGAAGATGGCGACAGTGTGGTGCTTGAACCCGGTGTGCAAACTATTACTGTCTCGGACGATTATACCAATCCTGAAGTGGCTTCTACCCTTTCATTCAACAGGAACAACATATCAAACATTGACCAGTTCCTTGTATTTCCTCCTCCCGATCAGGTTGGTTTTTCGGTGAATGTGAGGTCTAACCCTGATGGCAATACCGGTACTCAAAACTATATCCTTGGAAACAGTGAAATGCTGCTTGGCTTGGAAATTGAGGTGCCACTTGAATTCAGGGCCGACCTGCAGTTTCGCGATACGGTTAAACTTGATATTGAAGATAATGAAGATGTCAGGTATATCGAATATGCTAACCTGCATTACAGGTTCAGAAACGAATTCCCGCTAAATATGGGTATTTCCCTTATTTTATACGATTCGATCAGCAGCGTGAATGTTGATACCATTATCGTGAACAACCGTGGCGACAAGCTATTGCTTAAAGCTGCCACTGTTGACAATAACGGAATTTCTTTAACCGGACAGGTTGCCGAGGTACCCGGGGTAATGGAACTGAGCAGCGAACAGATAGATCACTTCTTTAACAGCGCAAACAAGATTATCATAATTGGTGAATTGTCTTCCTATAATCCACAGACAGTTAGTTCTGTAAAAATCTTGAGCACCTATTCTCTGGGCTTTAAATTTAATTTAGAAACGAAAATTCATTATACAGGTAATATTGACTAAACAAAGAAAAATTAAAACCATGATACCCGATAACCCTGGAAAAATTGCCAATACCCTTTTTTTGGTTGCCATTTTGTTTATTCTGAACAACCAAATTGCCACAGCCCAACAAAGCAATATCCTGTATTATATGCGTGGGGTTCCCCAGTCTCATCTGCTCAACCCGGCAACCCAGCCGCGATGCGGTTTTTATTTAGGGCTTCCCGGCGCTGCCCCGGTGCAGGCAACGGCAGAGAACAGCGCCTTTAGCATTAATGATCTGCTCTGGTACAACGGCGATTCAACCATAACATTCTTACATCCCGATGCCGATCCCCAGGAATTCCTTGATAATTTTACTGCAGCAAACCATATATCGGCCGATGTAAGTACAAGTATAGCATCATGGGGTTTCAGGTCGGGTGAGAAGTATTACTCTTTTGATATTACACAGAAAGTATTTGCGCGTTTTACTTACCCGGGAGATATCATCAGGTTTGCCATAAACGGCAATGAAGAAGAAGATGAATTCGACCTCAGCAGCCTGGCCGTAAACGCGATGAGCTATACCGAGTTTTCAATGGGTGTTTCACACAAATTAAGCGATATGGTTACCTTTGGCTACAGGGGCAAATTTATTCTCGGCCAGGCAAACATCGCTACCAAAAAGTCGGATATTACCCTGAACACTTCTTTTGATAACTGGACTGTTGATTCAAGATACAGCCTCAATGTATCAGTTCCCGGCCTTATCATCCCCAGAGATGAAGAAAACAGGTTTAATCTTGGTGATGTAACTTTCGATGAAGATATGGAAGCATCTGATTACATCAGCGCCTTTACAGGTAACTTCGGCCTTGGGCTCGACCTTGGTGTACATATTAATCCAATCGAACAGCTTACATTATCTGCCAGTATCCTGGACCTTGGTTTTATAAGATGGAAGAACTACACCTACAACCTTGAACAGGACACAAGGTTTGTTTTCGACCCTGAGGTAACCTTCCAGCAAAGTGACAGCGGAGTGCTAATACAGCTATATGGCAATGAAGATTTTGGTCAGGGACTTGTCGATTCGCTTGAAAATTCATTTATTAACAAAAACTCGGAAACAGAAACAGCCTATACAACCTATCTGCCTGCAAAAGTGTATCTTGGGGTAAAATATCATTTAATAGATGAGATAAGTGTTGGATTGCTTTCAAGAAGCGAGATTTATAAAGGCCGGATAAGGCAGCAACTCAGTCTTTCAGCCAACTTTTACCCCATTAAAATGATTTCGGCTTCATTCAATTATACCATTATGAACCGCACCTATAACAATTTTGGTGTTGGCCTTGCCTTAAAGGCCGGTCCGTTTAACTGGTACGTCATTAGCGATAATATCCCGCTTGTATATGCACGCGATTTAGACTCAGGCATAATTGTTCCCCATAAGATGAGGATTGTGAATTTCAGGATGGGGTTCAACCTTGTATTCGGGTGCAGAAAAGACCAAAAACTCAACAAAGACCTGCCGTTGATATATTAGCCCTGCATGTGATCCATACCTTTTCTTTGGTATGGATCACATGCAAGAAACCCCGATTAAAATTGGAATTATTCTATGAATATTTCGGGTTAGATATTTTTTCACTAATTTTACCCCGTAAAAAGAAAGAATGGGATTTATAAGAATTCTGCTTGTTATCGTTATTGTATATTACTTGTGGAGCCTTGTTTCACGGTTTGTACTTATGCCTCTTTTGCAGGGTTACTTTGGCAACGCTGCTTCTGGTAACCGCAAAAAAGAAAACCCTGGCAATGGAAAAGAAGGTGAAACTTTTTTTAGTACAAGTTCCCCCAAAAAGAAGTATATTTCAAGGGACAAGGGTGAATATGTTAACTTCGAGGAAATAAAGGATTAAATCTACACCTGTTTGCCAGATTGCATATCTCGTAGGCGCTTTGCGAAGTTCGATGCAAACACAAAATCATTCAGGTAATTGTTGTCAGAGGTTAATATTTCATCATTACTGCCTTCCCAGCATTTTTTTCCTTCATTAATAAACACCACCTTTTCTCCAATTTCCATCACCGAGTTCATATCGTGGGTGTTAACAATGGTGGTGATGTCGAATTCGTGGGTTATCTCACTAATAAGGTTATCAATTACGATCGCTGTTTTAGGATCAAGACCTGAATTAGGCTCATCGCAAAAAAGATATTTGGGGTTTTGTACAATAGCCCGTGCAATGGCCACCCTTTTTTTCATTCCTCCGCTAAGTTCTCCGGGAAATAATTTATTGGCATTCTCAATGTGTACCCTTTCAAGGCAAAAGTTAACCCTCTCTAACTGCTCTTCTTTGCTCATGTCAGAAAACATTTGAAGCGGAAATATTACATTTTCCTCAACTGTTAAGGAGTCGAATAGCGCTGAACCCTGGAAAAGCATGCCCATCTCCTTGCGTAACTCCTGACGTTGCCTGACACCCATTTTAACGAAATCCCTGTCATTGAAATAGACAGCCCCGGAATCCACTTCATGTAGCCCAACGATAGATTTCATTAGTACTGTTTTTCCAGAGCCGCTGCGGCCAATAATCAGGTTCGTTTTACCTTTTTCAAAAGTTACCGAGATATCTTCCAATACAGTTTCGCCGTTAAACGATTTAGATATGTTTTCAACTACAATCATCAGGCAAGCATCAATTGAGTGAGAATAACATCACAGAGCAGGATGAGTATACTGCTGTAAACCACACCTTTGGTACTGGCGCGTCCTACTTCAAGCGCCCCACCCTGTACATAGTATCCATAATATGCTGATACCGAAGTAATGATAAATGCATAAAAAACTGTTTTTACCAGGGCATAAGTAATGTAAAAGGGTACAAACCAATACTGGATTCCATAAATGTAGTCTGCAGACGACAGCGCCCCTGTTACAACCGCAGCCAGCCATCCCCCGAAAATACCCACAACCATACTGATAATGGTAAGGAAAGGATTAAAAAACACTGCTGCGATGATCTTGGGCATAATCAGGTAACTGGATGAATTAATCCCCATCATTTCAAGTGCATCAATCTGTTCGGTTATTCGCATATGGCCAATTTCAGATGCAATATTCGAACCTACCTTGCCGGCTAGTATTAGTCCGACCATAGTAGATGAAAATTCAAGAAGAATGGTGTCCCGTGCAGTCAGCCCTATCAGGTACAACGGAATCCACGAGCTTTCAAGATTATAACGGGTCTGCAATGTAATTACCGCTCCGATAAATATTGAAATAATTATAACGATTCCGATTGAGTTCAACCCAAGGTTTTCAATCTCCCTGACTGTTTCCCTGAAATAGACCCTGAACCTTTCAGGCCTGGAAAAAACCCTGAACATGAGAATTAAATAACGGCCAAAATTAGATATCATAGAAAGCGCTGTTTTTACGCTTCTAAGATATTTAATATTTTAAAAAATACCTTGTTAAACCTTTGATATTTCTTATCGTCTTGTTCAACCAAGCATTTGTGTATATCTTTAATGGTTATATCAAATATTTATACGAGAATAATTCTAAATTTATATTTTAGTCTGTAATTTCGGCATTATAGCCATTGAAGTTTAATAATTAACAGATATATAATGAATAATAAAGACAATTTTTGCGTAATTATGGCCGGAGGTATTGGAAGTCGTTTCTGGCCACTCAGCAAAACAAAAAAACCCAAGCAGTTTCTGGATATTCTCGGTACAGGAAAAACCCTCCTCCAACAAACCTATGAGCGCATAAAAGATATTATTCCATATGAAAATGTGCTTGTAGTAACCAGTGAAGATTATGGCGACCTTGTTTTAAAACAGCTTCCGATGCTTAAACCCGAACAGGTGCTTTTAGAGCCCCTTAGAAGGAATACCGCCCCGTGTATTGCCTATGCCAACTACAAAATTAAAGAACTAAACCCTGATGCCAAGATTATGGTTGCACCCTCAGACCATCTAATTCTCAAAGAGAACGACTTTGTTGAAGTTGTTAAGCAGGGGTTACAATTTGTAAGTCAGAGCGATTGCCTGTTAACACTTGGAATTCAGCCCAGCAGGCCTGAAACAGGTTATGGTTATATACAGATTAACGGTGACAAGAGCGCTATTGAGCTGAACAAAAGCTTCCGGAAGGTAAAAACATTTACCGAAAAGCCCGATCTTAAAATGGCAGATTTGTTTCTTGAAAGCGGTGACTTCTTCTGGAATTCAGGTATGTTTTTCTGGTCGCTGAAAACCATTATGCAGCAGTTTGAAAAATACCTGCCCGAGGTTGACGCACTTTTTAAATCGGGTATCGGGACTTACAATACCGGCGAAGAGAGCAAATTTATTGCCCAGGCATATCCAAACTGCCGCAATATTTCGATTGATTACGGAATAATGGAGAAGGCAGAGAATGTTTACGTGCTGTGTTCAGACTTTGGCTGGTCTGACCTTGGTACCTGGGGCTCATTATATGATAAACTTGAAAAAGACAAGGACAATAACTCGGTGATTGGCAATAATGTTTTTACGTACGATACCACGAACTGCCTGATTAACCTTCCCGATGAAAAGCTGACTGTGATACAGGGATTGAACGACATCATCGTGGTTGAATCAGACAATATCCTGCTTATTTGCAGAAAACAAGACGAGCAAAAGATCAAGCAGTTTGTTAACGATGTGAAGCTGGAGAAGGGCGATAACTACATTTAAAAGGTTATAACCAAAACAAAATAAAAAAAACCCTCGGCAAATGAGGGTTTTTTATTTTGTTTTATTTCTTAATTCAGCTAATTCTAATACTCCCAGAGGTCGTGTTCTGATTCAAAAAGGTCTTGTTTGATCCTTTCGGCTTCGAGCTGCGAATCAATTCCAAGTGTATATGTATTAATGGCTCTGTTGTCGTAAACGTTCGATTCGGCTACAACGTAACTGTCGAATCTTCTCTGCCAGAAAAAATCATCAAAAGATATCCTTTGCGCATCGTTGTTACGGTTGAATATTTCATGGTTGGCGAGTATTGGCCTTATTTCCGGAAAATATACCCAAAAAGCCTTCTTTTTCATGATTACGTCGGTTGGCATACCCTGATCATCACGCTGTGCAAAAACACGTATAGGGCACAATCCGACAATTTGTACTTTCATCACTGAATGGTTTTTATCAAAAAACCATTTTTCTTTCACCATTACCTGCTGTACTTCATCTACCTTACGTTCAGATTCGATGATACTCTCAATCATTTGTCCTGTGTTTACATCAGGAACCTTCAGTGTGTCAACACCTGCATCGAAGGCCTGATCAATATCGTCTTTGGTCATCTGCAAAATAAACTCATTGCGGACATCTGTTGATGAAAATGCCCTTACGCCTTCATTGTCTATCCCGTGAAGCAACAAGCTTATCAGGCTCATCCTGTCACCTATCGGCCTTATCGGATAGTAGAGGGGCAGATTTTGTTTCTGCCTCAGGTCAATAATCCGGTAAATATCCCTTGCCCATATAACATCGGCTTCACGAACATAGGGATAAGGCACCGGTAGTTTGTTCCTGATATGTTCACGTGTATACACTTCGGTAAGAAAATCCTGCTGGGCGTTTACGGTAAAAGAACCCAGAATTACGAATGCACTGATTAGAAATAAAACAACTCGTTTCATCGCAATATAATTTTAATAATTAATTGATCTTAAATAATATAGTTCCCAGTATACGCACTGTACCATCCGGGCCGACTGCTTTAATATCCTGAATATAAAGGTTACTACCCCTGCTCAATGATTTGATAATATCTTTTTGTTTCTGGTTAAACACGTTGCTCTTTGATGTATTGTCACTTACAAAACCTTGTATTACCGACAGTACGGTAAATTCTGTTACTTTGAATGTAAGGTCAAAATCAAAATTCTCCATCTCGGCCTGTACACCGGTGGCAGCAAGAAGCAGATTCTTCTCTATTCCTCCGCCTTTTCTTCCTGCAACTGTTGCTACAGGGTCTGGCACGGTTTTAACACGAAACTCCTTGAAGCCGACCTCTCTCTTTTGACCATCGAAATCGGCAAATACCCTTATGGTACTAAATCCCGGTCTTTTAGGCATAACAATCCATGATCCGCCGCGGGGAGTTATTGATCCATTGGTATTTACAGCAGATATCTGGTTTGCAGGAACCCCTGGAACCGAAATATCAACCGGGTTGTCAACACCATAATAAAACACGTTCATTTTGGTTGGTGAAACAACCACGTTACTCTCGGCTACCTGGTAACTCAGCTTGAAAGGCCTTCTGATTTTTTCCTCCCCTGAGCCCTGTACCTCAATAATACCTCCCCACTCTCTGAGTCCCTGAGAGCCTCCCTGTCTTTCATAAACAGCCTTACCCTTTTCAATGGGGAGCAATTCATATTTCAAATCATCTCTTTTCTTGTAATCAATTATCTTGCCACTGGCATCTTTTACTTCTTCGTAAGGTCTGGAACCTTCGGTTACATATACATCGGGAGGATTGGTGGTGTCAAAAGCGGCAATAAATACTTCCGACCGGTATTTGTTTCCCCTGATTACATAATTTGTATTCGGGATAACTGTCGCCTCAAGCTTGTTAAATTTAACAGATCCTTCATCAATTCTGGAATATAGATAATTTACAAGTTCAATCTCGGCATTTCTTATGTTTATCTGAAGGTTAGACATAATCGCGAGAAAACCCATCAATGGTGAATGACCAAATTTGTGATACTCCCATGAATTTTCCTTTGGTGATTTTTTATTGTCTTTTTCGTCTTCAGTGTCAAGGCTTCCCATAATAGATTCACGAAGTTTGACATTTTCTTCCGGAATAAACTCAACCAGGTAATTTTTATACTCTATAATCTGTTCTTTCAATTTCCTGGCTTCACTATCAGCATTAAGTTCAGCTCCAATCAGTAACCTGTTGGGTGTATCGTAATCTGTTACAGCTTTGAGTTTGTCACGATTTATCTCACCGTCAACAATGGCTTCATCATTGCCGGCTTCTGCTTCATTCACAACAAGAAACTTTAAATCCTGGATTTTTTTCACCAAAGAATCTGCCCGTTGCTTTACACTAAAGGCTTTATCTTTCCATGCGCCTGTCTTGCTGGGATTTATCTGCTCCTGCATTGAAAAATCTTCGTATACTTTGGCAATTTTTGCCTCAAGTGTATTATTTGTTTTGCTTAATCCTTCGTCAATAATCTTAAAAGCATCAAGAACACTGGTTGATACATTTAGCGCTAACAATGCTGTAAGCACCAAATACATCATGCCAATCATTTTTTGTCTTGGGGTTTCCTTACCGTGGGCCATCTTTGTTTTGCAAGTTTAACGTTAATAGTTATTTTCCGGTCATTACATTCATTGCTGAAAGCATATTACCGTAAATATTATTAAGCGACGATAAACTATCTCTGAGTTTTACGATCTCTTCTTTATATTTATTGGTTTCATCAACAGATTCTTTCAGTTTTTTAATCATATCACCCAGTCCGCTGTAAACCTGCTGCGATCCATCAAGGTGGGTTTTGCCGTCTTTAACCTGTAGTTCATAAATAGCATTCAGTTCTGTGAGGCTTTTATTAAGTGAAGTAACCTGTTCTTCATAGGTTTTACCTCCCTTTGCAATATTACTCTGTTCATTTTTAATGGTTTCAGCAATCTGAGAATAGGTTGATGCCACATCATTGCCTGATTTTGAGATAATATCAGCAGATTGTAAATAAGAATTGGCCAATGCAGAGGCAGATTGTTTAATTGAATCTGTAGAAGAAGTGTATACCTGATTTATGCCGGCAATTGAACTGGTAGCTCCCTGCAAGTTGCCAATAAATTCCTGAGTGGCAGCGGTGGCCATTGCCAGATCTGCAATATCGCCGGCAGCTTTGCTTAATTTTGTAAGGCCAACGCCAAGCTTGGAGATTGATTCTTCACTAATTTCGACGTCTCCCAGCAGGGTTTCAATTTTTTCAAGGGGCCTCCCTTCACTCAACCTATTATCCTTAAAATGTTCAATATCATCAGGATCACTCATTCCGGCTAGTTCTGGATACACAAGTGTCCAATCCAGTTCTTCGTGTAAGGGTTCAAAAGCAGAGAAAAAGAAAATAACCGCTTCGGTTAAAAGACCAATAGTAAGCATTAATCCTGCACCACTCCAGTGCTGAATTTTAAACAATGCGCCAATAATAACCACCGAAGCTCCCAAACCATATAATTTGGCCATAAAATTTTTCCAGCCTGAACTTTGAACAATATCCGTTATGCTTGCCATAGAGTTTAGATTATTTGAAATTTAACGTCAATTAAATAGAAAAATATATTAAGTTCCCAGGTATGACCTTACACACCTGAAACCGATATAAGATTTTGATGTATCCTGATATTCATAGCTTCTTGTTCCGTTTTGCATAAAATATCCGATATCTTTCCATGATCCGCCCCTGATAACCTTTCTTTTCATTACAGGCTGGTCGTCTGGCCTTGCATTGTAACGGTAATCGGGATTAAGGTCGTGGGAAAATATATAGGCTGATTCATCAAAAGCGCTTGATGTCCATTCTGCTACGTTGCCTGACATGTCATAAAGTCCGTATTCGTTCGGCTGATATTGGCCGACTGCAATAGAAACCACGCCGCCATCGTCGGCATAATTACCGCGTAATGGCTTAAAGTTGGCAAGAAAACAACCTTCTTTGTTTCGGGTATAGTAACCACCCCAGGGGTACATTGAATGTTCCAGGCCGCCACGTGCAGCATATTCCCATTCTGTTTCTATAGGAAGACGATAATCGTGTACGCCAGGCTGACCGTTGCTGCGAAGAATTGAATTCAGCATCTGTGTGCGCCAGATACAAAATGCCCTGGCCTGGCTCCAGTTTACGCCAACGACCGGATAATTGTCGTATGACGGATGCCAGAAATACATAGTAGTGTATGGCTCATTGAATGAATAAGTAAAATCGGCAATCCAGCATAAAGTATCAGGATAAATATTGATCACATCTCTTATAACAAAGGATGAACGGTCTTTAATCTCAATCTTTTCACCCTGATTGTTGATAATAAAACCTTCGTATTGTTTGGTTTCAAAATTGTACCTGTTTGATTTTGATGCTGCCTGCTTTAAATCAATCCAGAAATATTCATACATAAGTTTTCTTGTATCAATCTCTCTCTGGCTGTAAAACCTTTCATTATCAGCAAGGTAAAGGTCACTGAGAATTTCATTGATCTCTTCATCCCTGGCATCTATCCTTACATCCCAGTTAATTGCAGGAGGTTCAATCGGATTGCCTAAAGCATCTTCAGCAATAACAAAATCGTCGAGTTGTTCACCAAGCATTCTTCTCATAATTGAGTCGCGCACCCAAAAAACAAATTGTCGGTATTCATTGTTGGTAATTTCTGTTTCATCCATCCAGAACGGATCAACTGTAACAGTCTTTGAAAAAGTGGATTGTGCCCAGGCAACATCCTGATCGTTATTGCCTTGTGTGAAACTGCCTTGCGGAATAAAGACCATACCAAAAGGGTCGGGTTCGAAGAACTTGGATCTTCCGGGAACTCCGGTTAATTCACCGCTTTTGTAGTTGGAACAACTACTAATTATTAATACTGCTAAAATAAAACCGAAAGAAATAATCTTTTTCATAGCCAAAGGTTTTTATCTGATACTAATTTTTTTTGTTCAGTTTTTATTATAAAATTAATTAAATTTTTACAAAAACCTAATACTCTTATATTTTTGTGGAGTTTTATCAACCCCGATTTTAAAACTGTAATTCAATAACACTTCATACGATGTATCATAGTAATTTGTTATAGCTGTTACCGGAAAATCATACGCAAAACCAATTTTAGCGCCATTAAGGATTTCAAATCCGATCATTCCGATCAGCGCTCCTCCCGGTCTGAATGAAACGCCGCCCCAGAATTTTTTATTGTATGTAAGTATGGTATTTATATCAATTTTATGAATTTTTCCGTCGGATTGTATTAGAAACGAAGGAGTTAATTCAAAAGATGGGTTTGCAAGCTGCATGGTATAACCAGATGTAATATAATAATGTCTGTATATTTTATTGTGCAATTCAGAATCACCTGTTGTGTTTTCATTCACGAACTTATAACTGTTTTGGTTTATATGGGTTGCAGAGAGGCCGAAGTAAACATTCTCGGTCTTATAGAACAGCCCAAAGCTTAAGTCGAAAGCATTTGCCTGTTCAAGGCTTTTTGGTATGGAAAAGTCCTGATCGGCTGGGGTAAAATCATTGCCGGTGGGAAGATACCAGCTGGTATTGTCGAACTGGCGGAAATTAATATGCAACCCTGCACCAATGCCTAATTTACCATCGCCAACATCTGCCCTGTAAGCATAAGACAGCCCTAAAATATTGTCCTGATTTATGCCCAGTTTATCGTTAACAAAAGTAATTCCAAAACCGTGGTCTTTTTTCAACATTCTGAAAGGCGCAGTTGCATGAATGATAATATTTTGAGGCGCACCTTCAATACCTGTCCACTGCCGTCTTATTATCCCGTTGACACTTGCCATGTCCTGACTACCCGATGCCCCGGGGTTAACAGATATATGATCGTACATAAACTGACTCACCTGATATTCTTGTTGAGCGTTTAAATTCATTACTAAAAAACAAAAAAGAATAACTAATAATATTATTGCCTTTTGCATATTTTTACTTCACTACTATTTTTATCACAGGCATTCTTGAATCTCTTTACCATATATAAAAAGTAAAATAAGTAAAAATATTGTATCCGCACAAATAAAATTAACAAGTTAATGTTAATAAAAAAATACCGGATAATCATAGTTTTATACTGAATTCATCAAAGAAAGTTGCCCTTTGGTCATCATTTTTTTTCTTTTAACCTCCAAAAAACTGACTTTCATCATTCTGTATGCTGGCATATATATTAAATTACACTCCTTATATTATTGATAGTAAAAATAAAACCTGTTGATAAGAGGTATGCTTAAGGGTCAGTTAATTTTTCTGAAAGTCTTCCACCACATATCGGGAATATCGTGGTTGCATGCCTGTTTATAATCATCAACAGAACACGCGGCCATGATTTTTCTGCCCGTACTTACAACAGGTACTTCCATCCACCATCGTTCAGTTTTCAGGCTTTTATAAAAAGAAATGTCATGTTCCATATCATTATGGCTGACAATAAAGGACTTAAAATCTTTACTTTCTGCAGATGGATATTCCTGGTTTCTCATTGAAAACCCCTCAAGAAAATACCAGATCATCTGTGCGGCAAGATGAACAGTCATGTTGTTTAAGTCGTACCTTGGGTTGACTTCGTATATCCCGAAACAGGAATTATGGTCGCTCATGCCTGCATACCTGGCAACCTGACAGGCTTCATCAGCGAAGAAACCATTTGGCGACGCTCCGGTCCGGCCTGGGGCATCACCCTGTTTCACGGCGCCTATGTCAAAACTTATCAGGTCACAGTCTCTTGTATAGGGTTCGACAAGAAAAAGCTTTTCCTTCAGGGTTCCCAGCCTGACAAAATCGAACAACCGGGCCTCGGCTTCATCCAGCCTTGCAGTATCGGTTAAATACTGCTGATGCCCAATATTTGTATACCTGAAAAGCCGGGGACTATCAATTATCATCGAAAGATAATTGTCTGACGCCGAGGGGGAATCATTTAGATCAACCGTGGCATCAACAGTAAGAAGGTTAATGCTTTTTTTCACCTGTTCCAAAGCTTTAAAACACGACAGGGTAAGATCTTGTGTACCCCCGATAAGCACTATAGTAACATTATTATTATACAACTCAAGGAGCACATCCTGCAACCCGATATATGTATCGTTGAAGGTATTACCGGTTTTAAGGTTGCCAAGGTCAATAATATTTACTTTTTCATGTAATTTAAAGAGCTGGTAAAGTTTGCCCCTGATAATGTCGGGTGCGAGCGATGCTCCACGGTTGTGCGAAGCACGGTCTTCAGGCACTCCGATAATGGCAATGCTATAATTGCTGATTTCATCAATTGGGGCACTCGGGGTATTGATCCTTATGTTTTTACCAAAGAGTGATGGGTTATTGATAAAAATATCATCGGGTTTTACGAGGTCAACCGGATCAAAATAATCGTTCAGGTCCATTGGCATTAACGGTTACTTTTTTTCGGCTTCTTTTTGTCAGGCGACTCTTTAATAATATTCATGCAATCTTCAAGTTTCAATGCTGCCGGGTCGGTATTTTTTGGAATTTTATAGTTTTCTTTATTAAAACTGATATACGGCCCCCATCTTCCGTTTAAAACCTTGAGGCCGGGTTCTTCCTTAAACTCTTTGATGACTTTGTTTTTTTCCATTTCCCTTTTTTCCTGAATAAGCTCTATGGCCCTTGCAGCATCAATGACGTAAGGATCATCAACCCCTCTCTTTAAAGAATAAAATGCCGAATTGTGCCGCACATACGGCCCGAATTTCCCTATTCCCACAACCATTTCGTTTTCTTCAAACAATCCGAGCGACCTTGGAAGCCTGAAAAGCTCCATTACCTCTTCAAAGGTAATAGATTCGAGGTTTTGGCCTTTACGCAGGCTGGCAAATTGAGGTTTTTGGGAATTTTCACCGGTGGCGTTTTCGCCGATTTGCGCTACAGCACCATACCTGCCCATTTTAACAATTACCGGTTTGCCGGTTGCAGGGTCTTTTCCCAGTACCCTTTCTCCTTTGTTGGGTTCCGACTTACTAAGCGTTTTTTCAACTGTGGGATGAAATTTATTATAAAACTTACCAATCATTTCTGACCAGTTGCGATTGCCCGCGGCAATCTCATCAAACTCCTTTTCAACATTGGCCGTGAAGTTATAATCGAGTATCTCGCTGAAATACTCTACAAGAAAATCATTCACAATCATGCCGATATTGTCGGGGAACAATTTGGCTTTTTCGGTACCATAAAGCTCTGTTTTTTTATTTTCAGAGATTTTACCTCCCAAAAGGTTTAAAACAATATAATCTCTCGGTTTACCGGCTTTATCGGTTTTAAGGACATACCCGCGGTTCTGAATGGTAGAAATGGTGGGAGCATAAGTAGAAGGCCGCCCGATTCCAAGTTCTTCAAGTTTGCGCACCAGGCTTGCTTCGGTATATCGCGGGGGATAATGGGTAAAGCGTTCTACAGCATCAATGGTTTTATACTGAAGCGATTCGCCGATATTAAGCGGGGGGATCAATCCATGTTTTTCATCTTCCTGTTCGTCATCGGTTGATTCGAAATATACTTTGAGAAAACCATCAAACTTCAGCACTTCGCCGCTGGCAATAAATTTTTCTTCAGAACCCGAAACATCAATAGTGACTATGGTTTTTTCAAGCTGGGCATCGCTCATTTGTGATGCAATGGTGCGTTTCCAGATTAATTCATATAGTTTTTTCTCTGAATTGTTACCCTGAATGGTGTCTTGATCAAGATAGGTCGGCCTGATTGCCTCGTGAGCCTCCTGTGCACCCTTGGTTTTGGTCTTGAATGTTTTTATGTTAAGGTATTCGGGGCCGAATTCAGAGGTAATGATTTTACTGGCCGAATTAAGCGCCAAATTCGACAGGTTGACAGAGTCGGTCCTCATATAGGTAATTTTACCAGATTCATAGAGTTTCTGGGCAATCATCATGGTTTGTGAAACCGAATAACCGAGTTTACGGCTCGCTTCCTGCTGAAGCGTTGAGGTTGTAAAAGGCGGTGAAGGTGATTTTTTTGAAGGTTTGGTAGAAATATCTTTTATTGTAAAGTTTGCTTTTGCACATCTGTTCAAAAATTCCAGAGCCTCTTCTTTGGCAGTGAATTTTTTCGAGAGTTCTGCATCAAGCTCCGATACCCTGCCATTTTTATCTTTTACAATAAACCGCCCGGTAATTTTAAAAGATGAAGTGGAAACAAAATTGTTGATTTCTCTTTCTCTTTCAACTATAAGCCGCACAGCAACCGATTGCACGCGACCTGCCGACAACGATGGTTTTATTTTTCGCCAGAGAATCGGCGAAATCTCAAACCCTACAATCCTGTCGAGTATCCTGCGTGCCTGCTGTGCATCAACCAGGTTATGGTCTATCGTACGGTAATTCTTAATGGCATCAAGGATGGCTTCTTTGGTAATCTCATGGAAAACAATCCTCCTTGTATTTACTGAATCGAGTTTTAACACTTCGGAAAGGTGCCATGCAATGGCCTCACCTTCGCGGTCTTCATCAGATGCAAGCCAAACCGTTTTTGATTCTCCAACCAGTTTTTTTAATTCAGATACGATCTTTTTTTTATCATCAGGCACAATATACCTGGGCTTAAAATTGTTTTTTATGTCAATTCCGAAATCTTTTTTCTCAAGATCACGAATATGCCCCATACTTGAACTTACATGATAATCTTTGCCAAGAAACTTTTCGATTGTCTTTGCTTTTGCAGGCGACTCGACAATAATAAGGTTATTTATCATTATAATAACTTTTTAATAGATTCACAAAGTAAAGTAAATACAAATCGAACTACAAAATTTTAATAGAAAATAATTATTACTTTTACGTCAAACAACGAAATTAATTTTAAAACATGACCAAAACACTTCCGGTTTCTATATATTATAAACCCGATTGTTCTAAGCTTTTAAATCATCCTGCATGAAGTTACAATGATATTATCGTAAATGACAATACCATTTTAAAAATAATCAAATGAACCTAAACATTCGAAATAAAAGAAAGTTCAATTTAATATTCTGGGGGGTGTTCATTACTCCGTTTTTCTCGCTCATTATTATTTTTATTATTGCCGCAAACGGGGTTATGGGATATATGCCCGATTTTGCAGAGCTGGAAAACCCGAAAATTGACCTTGCAACCCAGATTATTTCTGAAGACGGTAAGATACTCGGTAGTTTTTATTATCAAAACAGAAACCGCACCTATGTAGCGTATGAAAAACTATCTCAAAATCTTATTGACGCGCTTATTGCCACAGAAGATTATCGTTTTTATAAACATTCGGGCATTGACTTAAAAGGCACCCTGCGTGCTTTTCTCTTATTAGGCAGAAGGGGCGGTGGCAGCACCATTACCCAGCAGTTTGCAAAATTATTGTTTCACAACACCTCTAAGACATTGGTTGAACGGTTAAGTCAAAAAATCAAAGAATACATAATAGCGGTAAGGCTTGAAAGAGCCTATACCAAAGAAGAGCTGATTACCATGTATTTCAACCAGATAGATTTTCTGTACAATGCTGTTGGCATTAATTCAGCGGCAAATGTTTATTTCAATACTTCGCCCGATTCGCTCAAAATTGAGCAGGGCGCTGTAATAGTTGGCATGGCAAAAAACCCCAGTTTGTATAACCCGAAATTGCACTACGAAAGGTCGCTGACAAGGAGAAATACGGTTTTAGGGCAAATGGTAAATTACGGGTACATTAACAGGGAGGTTTATGATTCATTAAGAAGCATGCCCCTCGAACTCGATTTTCAGAGAATAAGCCACAATTACGGATTGGCAACATATTTCAGGGAATTCCTGAGGTTAACGATGACAAAGAATATCCCAAACCGGAAGGCCTATTATAGTTATGATGTTTATAAAAGAGACTCGGCGCTATGGGCCAATAACCCTTTATACGGCTGGTGCAATAAAAACAGTAAACCCAATGGCGATACATACGACCTACTGAGAGATGGGCTTAAGATTTATACTACTATAAATTCTAAAATGCAGGATTATGCTGAAAAGGCTGTAAATAAACATCTCGGCGAATATCTTCAGCCAGCTTTTTTCCGGGAGAAAAAGGGCAAATCCTATGCCCCGTTTTCGAATGATCTTACACGCCCCGAAATAAATGAAATTATGAGAAGGGCTATTCTTAACTCAGAACATGGCAAAAGCCTAAGAAAACAGGGGTATTCATACGATACCATCTACAAGATTTTTAAAAAGCCGGTACCCATGACCGTTTTTTCATACAAAGGCGACATTGATACTGTAATGTCACCATATGATTCGATTCTTTATTACAAACATTTTCTTCGTTCGGGGTTTATGTCTATGGACCCTGTAACCGGTTATGTAAAGGCATATGTCGGGGGTATTGATTTCAGGTATTTCAAATATGACCAGGTAACCCAGGGGAAAAGGCAGGCCGGTTCAACGTTTAAGCCATTTCTTTACATTCTTGCCATACAAGAGGGTTATTCTCCCTGTTATAAGGTGCCGAATGTTTCGGTAAAATTCGACATTATGGACTCGGTCGTCTGGGAACCGCGTTCGATGAGCGATCCGGAAGACCTTGGCAAAGAGCGTACACTGAGGTGGGGCCTGGGCCGGTCGGAAAATAATATCTCGGCCTGGCTGGTTAAACGGTTCAAACCACAACCCATTGTAGATGTGGCCCACAAAATGGGTATCGGAAGTTATATAGACCCTGTTTATTCAATGATCTACGGCACATCCGACATGTCGGTCGAGGAGATGGTATCATCATATGCCACTTTTGCCAACAAAGGGATACATACAGACCCGGTTTATGTAACCAGAATCGAAGATAAAAACGGGAACATCATTACAACTTTTCACCCTGAAAAAAACGAAGCTATTGATGAAAATACTGCATACCTTATGTTGAAACTGATGGAAGGGGTTACTTCAAAGAACCTTGGTGAGGGATACAGGCGTTTTGGCACTGCCGCATCTATAAGATATGGTGATTTTATGTTTACCGGGGAGATAGCCGGTAAAACAGGTACTACACAGAATTTCTCAGATGGATGGTTTATAGGTATTACCCCCCGGCTGGTCTCGGGTGTATGGGTAGGATGTGAAGACAGGGCAGCCCATTTCAACTCTTACCAGGGCGCCGGATCAAGCGCTGCACTGCCCATATGGGCTTATTTCATGAAACAGGTATATTTCGACTCTTCGTTGGGTGTTTCACAAGAAGATAAATTCGACCCCCCCGGGAATGTAAATTACGTAATTGACTGTGAAACAGACGATAATTATAAACAGCTGCCCGGTTTTTCCGATGAATACATTTTTGATTGAAATATCTTTTGTATAAAGAAAAGATAATGCCATACAAAATAGAGGTCGCTTATGTAAAACGGGCATTACGCAGTATTTGGCGTTTTCTTGCAAAGACTACTTATTGGAATTATCAATATAATTAAGTACAAGGATAAGGGTGGTAATTGTAGAAAAAACCAATGAGATAGAGGGTGCGTTCAGCTTAAATATCTTGCTCTTAATTGGTTCTATATAAACGATGTCGTTGGGCAGCAGAAAATAACCATCGGATGTTAGCAGGTTTTTCTTTGTAAGGTCGAGCCTGAAGGTTAGCGTGCCTTCTTTGGTTGGCCTGAGAACAAGAATCTTCCGCCTGTTGCCGAAATCGTTGATATCGCCCGCCATACCTATTGCCTCAAGCACCGAGAGCTGATTGTTAAAATTCCTGTAAACCCCTGGCCGGTTTACTTCCCCCATTACCGTGAACTTAAACGAAATAAGCTTTACAATAATGGTTGCATCTTTCAGGTATTCATATGCTTTTTTACGAATAGCCCCGATGGTTTCATCAATGGTGGTGTTTAATACCATGATTTTACCAAGCACAGGAATTTCAACATAACCCGAATCGTTGACAGAATAACCGTTGATATAAAGACTTGATTCGTTCTGGAACAGGTTTTGCTGATAAGTTGACGATGACTGGTTGATAAGGTCGCTGACTTCCTTGTTGAAAGTAAAAATTTTTATATATAAAATATCTTGCTTCTGAATTCTGTAATCGGGCTGGTTTTTAACAAAATAACTCGTGTCGGTAGTTTCTTCCAGGTCACGAAGGTACACCAGTTGACGCTGTTGTGTACAGGCTGTTACAAGAAAAATCCCGACAAAAAATAATATTATTCCTTTTTTCATCTAATCCTGAAATTTCTGCATGCTAAATTATAAAATCAGCTTGGGTTAAGGTTCATTTAATTTCACAAAGTATAAACAAATTTATTTTAAATCAAACTTTTATTCGATTCTTGCGTAAAAATATTGCACACTATAATTATTGTATATAATTTTGCACCTGTTAAATAACGCATTATGAGAAGAGCTTTACTTTTATCTTTGATAAGTCTGGCAATGGTATTAAGCATTAATTATGCCATTGGAAACCTTAATAACGACCATTATAATAGCTTGGCCTATAACACTGCTGAAGCAAACCTTACCCTGCCTGATAATATTAATGTTTCTGTTTTTCCCAATCCTTTGACAAATGAGCAACTAACCATTAAGTCTGACATTGGTATTGTTGAAATTGAGATACTTGATATTATCGGTAAAACCATATATAAGGTTATTTATAAAAACAGTGTGTCAAACACAACTGTTAGTTTTAGAGAATTTTATAAGGGATATTACATCATCAAGGTTTCACTTGAAGGAAAAAAATTCCACACCGAAAAAATACTCTATAAATAGTGTTTCTAAGAGCTGTTTTATTTTTGTTTTACATTTTATTAACGTTATATATTAAAACAGCTTCTAAGAAAACTTCCGGCTAAGCCTGCATAGAAAAAACATCAGGAATTATAAGGTAAAAAAAGTTTATTGAGAGGATAGAATAAAAAAGGGTTGAAAAGCCGACTCTTTAATAAACCCGCCTTTGCAACCCTTTTAAAAAATATATAATCTTTCTAATTGACCATCGCCATATCACGGAGGCTCCTGCTTACAACAAGGTTGTATTTCTCAGCATTTTCGATGTTCATCGTGAACCTCAACTTATTGTCAACCACAAGAAAATCAATTGCAGAACCATGTGTATTCATTCCTTCTTTTTCGCTGATAATCAAACAGTGGTTGCCTTTTACACGGGCATTGATATTTTTTATGTCAAATGATTTATCTGAGGCAATCAGAAGAATGTGGCAGGCAGACAGCTCATTCAGATTATTAAATTTTTTCACTTTATAATCCTGGGTTCCGACTTTTTTGCCGTTAGTAAGCGATAAAAGTTCCTTGTAGGTTGATGAATTTCCATAAACGCCAATAACAAATTCTCCCTGGGTGTAGCTTGAAGGCCATTTTACCAGCCTTGTAAAATTGTAAATAAAGAAAGCCTGAGCCTTGTCTACTTCAGTCTGTGCAAATAACCCGGGATTTCCTATTAAAACCAATATAAACAATAATAAAACTTTTCTCATTTTACGACCCTTTTTCATTATTTAATTATACATTATAAATGACAGGTATATACGGCATATTCATATTTTTGTTTCAAAAAGCCGTAAATCAATACTATACCGGATCAACATCAATATTGATTTGCAATGGTGGATATTTGCCTGTTGATAAAAACTCGCCAAGCAGACGTTTTAAAATTATTTTTTTTTCTCCAAGCTGATTGTCTTTTTTTAGCTTAAGCAGAAAATTTCTTATCTGCAGGTCCTGTTTTCTACCAATCAGCGGTATCTGAGGCCCTGTAATGCTGTCACCGAAATTAGCTTTCAGAATCCCTGCCAGGTTTTCTGCTGCCTCGTCTAATTGTACTGCGTCTTTATGTTTGAGGATAAGATAAATCAACCTGTGAAAAGGCGGATACCTGAATTCTTCCCTTTCTGGAATCTGCTCCCGGTACATTTTTTTGTAATTATTATCCACAATGTTTTTAATAACCTGGTTATCCGGGTCGTATGTTTGAATAATCACTTTTCCCTTGCTGTTTTTTCGTCCGGCCCTGCCTCCTACCTGGGCCATCAGTTGAAAACTGCGCTCATGCGATCTGAAATCCGGAAAATTCAGCATATTATCGGCATTCAGGATGCCTACCACTTTTACATTGTCAAAATCGAGCCCTTTGGAGATCATCTGGGTACCAACCAAAATATCGGTCTTACCCGATTCAAAATTATCGAGAATAGCGGTATATGATTTTATTGTCCTTGCATTGTCAAGGTCAAGACGTGCAACCTGTGCCCCGGGAAAAATTATTTTTATTTCATCTTCCACTTTCTCGGTCCCAAAACCTTTTAAAAGCAACGAATTGTTTTTGCATGACGGGCAGGTTCTCAGGTTTTCGGCAGTATAACCGCAGTAATGACAAACAAGCCTGTTTAAATGTTTATGATATACAAGGCTCACATCGCAATGTTTGCATACCGGCACCCAACCGCACTGCGAACACAAGAGATAAGGAGAAAATCCACGGCGGTTCTGAAAAATAATTACCTGCTCTTTTCTGTCAAGCGCTTCTGTAATAGCCTGAATAAGCACCGAAGAAAAATGTGACTGCATCTGTTTTCGTTTGGTTGATTTCATCAGGTCAACCACTACTATTTCAGGTAATTCAAGATTCAAATACCTTACATTTAGCTCTGTAAGACCATATTTGCCTGCAACTGCATTGTAATAAGATTCGAGCGAGGGAGTGGCAGAACCAAGTACTGTATTGGCCCCATGAAACTTAGCCAGCATAATTGCGGCATCCCTGGCATGATACCTTGGGGCAGGGTCTGATTGCTTGTAAGAGCTGTCGTGCTCTTCGTCAACAATTACCAGTCCAAGATTGCAGAAAGGCAGAAAAACCGATGAACGAACCCCGACAACAATCTGGAATTGCTCTTCATCTTTCCTTAACATTCCGGCAATATTCTGATATATCTCCACTTTTTCGCCATGGCTGAAACGCGAATGATAGATTCCTACTTTGTTCCCGAACACACTTTTCAGCCTTTTAATAATCTGCGAGGTAAGTGCAATTTCCGGCAACAGGTAAAGAACCTGCTTTTGTCGTTTTAACTGTTCCTCAATAAGGTGGATATAGATTTCGGTCTTGCCGCATGAGGTAACACCATGAAGCAATACGATCTCTTTTTCGCGAAGCCGGGTGTTAATTTCGATTAAAGCTTTGTGCTGCTCTGCCGAAAGCAGGTTCATTTTTACCTGACCAACAGATTCTGTATGCAGGCGGCCAACCTCCACCTGGACGATATCAAACACATTCTTCTTCACAAGCGACTGCAGTACCGATTCGGAAACAAGAGCTGTCTTGAGCAGGATGGTTTTTTCCACTCCGCCGGAATTGCCTGGGTTATCTGAATGGGAAATATTTAGATAAGTCATTAAAAGGTGTAACTGCCGGGGAATTTTTTCAAGCCTGTCTAACAGTTTATTGAGCTCTTTTTCGGCTTTAAAATCGTTTTTAAGTTTTACAAACGACCTTAATTTAGGCCTGTATTTTTCCAGAAGTTGCTCTTTCATTTCCACCACCTGTTTTTCTATCATTGCATTAATTACAGGCATCAATTTTTTTCTGCCGGTAAGGGCGCCAACCTGTTTCAAGGTCATTTCGCCGTTATTAACAAGCGCTGTAAGTATAAATTCTTCTTCTTTTGTGAGGTTTATTTCCCGTATGCCATCCCATACCGGTGTTACCCTGGTCTCGCTTTCGGGCTTCAACGATGAAGGCAGGGCCGCTTTAAACACTTCGCCCGGGTGGCACATATAATAATCGGCTATCCACCACCAGAAAGAAAGTTGTAAATCATTTACAACCGGCTTGGTGTCGAGAACCGAAAAAATGTTTTTAATCCGGTAGTTCTGTGGCTTTATGGTATGGATTTTCTTAACAAGGGCAGTGTAAAACTTTCTGCTGCCAAATTGCACAATCACCCTGCACCCGGGGCTTAAAATTTTTCTTTGTTGTGCATCAATGCTATAAGTGTAAAGGTCTTTAAGAGGCAAGGGCATTAATACATCAACATACCAGGACTGAGTTGTCATTTTGCTAACAGAAGATTGGTTCAAAAGTAATAAAAAACATATAGTTTTTTGCTTTAAAAATGGAATAGGGCCATTGAAATAAAATTTACTATTTTCGTGAAAACTTAAACTGCACCTTCAGAATGAATACTGCTACCAATCCGCAACTTAAGCTGGCCTACGACTTTGTGCAATACACCAACCGCCATATTTTTCTTACCGGTAAGGCAGGAACGGGCAAAACCACATTTTTACATAACCTTAAACGGGTCTCACCGAAACGTATGATCGTTGTGGCCCCAACCGGTGTTGCTGCCATCAATGCCGGCGGAGTTACCATCCATTCTTTTTTCCAGATGCCCTTCGGCCCATACATACCGGTAGAAAACAAGGTATCTCAGAGCAGTAATGAGCCGGCTCCTCGTGTAGGTTATCAAAAATTCAGCCGCGAAAAAATAAATATCATCAGAAGCCTTGACCTGCTTGTGATTGATGAGGTGAGTATGGTGCGGGCAGATGTGCTCGACGGCATAGACGAAGTACTGCGCAGGTACAAAAACCACAGCCTTCCTTTTGGTGGTGTTCAGTTGCTCATGATTGGCGACCTGCAGCAGCTTGCCCCCATCGTTAAAGAAGATGAATGGGGAATATTGCAGGATTATTACGATACCATATACTTTTTTGGAAGCCGTGCGCTGAAGCAAACCGATTATGTAAGTGTCGAACTAGAACATATTTACCGTCAGAGCGATATTGAATTTATAGAGATTCTGAATAAAATCCGTGAAAACAGGTTAGATAACCAGACCTTGCAAAAGCTTGAAAAAAAATGTATCCCCGGGTTTAACCCTGACACCAAAGAAGGATACATAACATTGACCACACACAATGCCCAGGCACAGGAGCTGAATGAATCGAAACTAAGAAAATTACACTCCGGCCCACATGTTTTTACTGCTACGGTTCAGGGTGAGTTTCCCGAATATTCCTATCCGACAGATTATGAGCTTACACTAAAAACCGGGGCACAGGTGATGTTTGTAAAGAATGATTCCTCGCGGGAAAAACTTTTCTATAACGGCAAAATCGGTAAAATAACCGCGATAACCGACGACATCATTTTTGTTGAGTGTCCGGGCGATAACTCCGCAATTCCGGTTGATCAGGCTGAATGGCAGAGCACAAAATACTCAATTAATGAAGAGACCAAAGATATTACCGAAACCATTGTTGGCACATTCACCCAATATCCGCTGAAACTGGCCTGGGCGATTACCATACACAAAAGCCAGGGGCTGACTTTTGAAAAGGCTATCATTGATGCGCATGCAGCCTTTGCCCACGGGCAGGTTTACGTGGCGCTGAGCCGATGTAAAACACTCGAAGGGCTTGTGCTAAGCACCCCGATAGGGACCAGGGGAATAAAAAGCGACAAACTGATTTCTCAGTTTACCCAAGAAATAGCAGAAAATCAGCCTGATGAGCAGACGCTTGAAAATTCAAAGAAAAATTATCAGAAATCGCTGCTGCTGGAACTTTATAACTTTGAACCATTGCATATTAAGATTTTTCAGGTACTGAAAATGCTCAAAGAAAATGAATCAATTGTATTTGGAAATGCCAGGGAACTATTCAAATCTATGAATGAAGAGGTTAAAAATAATATTATCGAAGTAGGTCAAAAATTTAAAGCACAAATACTTCAATTTGTAAGTAAGGATCCTGATATTGAAACAAATGGTTTATTGCAGGAGAGAATCAAAAAGGCCTGTACCTATTTCTCCGAAAAAATTGTATCAATAGTGCTCGAAAAAGCCGGGCAGGCAGTAATTGAAACAGATAACCGTACCCTTCGCAAATCGGTAAACGATTTGATTGCGCGGCTAAAAACCGAATGGGAGGCACGCTTGGTTTGTATGCAGGCCTGTTCAAAAGGGTTTACTGTTAAAGAATATCTTGATGTTCGTGCGAAAGCTGCCATTGAAAAGCCCGAGGGCAGAAAGCCCAAAAAGGAGGAACAGGAGTTTTCTGCTGATGTAATTCCACACCCTGAACTGTATAAAATGCTGAAATCGTGGCGCAACGTCAAAGCCCGCGAACTCAATCTGCCGCATTACATGGTTTTGCCCCAGAAAACGATGATCGCCCTGCTGAACCTGCTGCCTGCCACTAAGCCTGAGCTGAAGACCATAAAGGGATTCGGCAGGAAAAAGACAAATACCTTTGGCGATGAAATACTTAAAATCATAAACACCTATGTTGATAAACACCACCCGGCAACAGAACGTCCGCATATAGAAACCGAACCGCCGGTTAAGGATAAAAAGCCTGACACGAAGCAGGTAAGTTTTGATTTATACATCAGCGGAAAAATCCCCGGGGAGATTGCCGAAGAGCGTGGATTGACAGTGAACACCATTGAAGGCCATCTTGCCCATTATGCAGGTACTGGTGAGATCAACATCCGCGATTTTGTGACCCCTGAAAAAGAGGAGCTGATCACCGATTATTTTATGAGTACCGAAGATTACCGCCTGGGACCTGCCAAAGAAGTACTCGGCGATGATGTAACCTGGGGCGAACTGAGGTTTGTGCTTAAACATCTTGAATTTAAGGGTGAGATTTCACTAACTAACCAGCAGCAACAAACGTGAGAGCAACAGTGTTATATTACCTGCCACTTATTCAAGATGATTTTCATCATCGCGGCAAACATTGTTAAGAACTTATAGTATAAGTATAAATCTAATTGATAATTTTGAAATTATTTTTTTTCTAAATCACTAAATGAATTGCATATGAAAAAGACGAAAATTTACTTTGTACTGCTGATCCTGGCCACTGCTTTTTTGTTTAACAGTTGTAAAAAAGATGAGCCAAAAACTTTAACTTGCACCGAGTTGACAACTCTTTATACTTCTGCATGGATTACATTTGCTTTTAGTCCTTCTAAGGCAAATTGTGAGGCGGCTAAAAAAGCCACTAATGATCTTATAAAAGGTTGCACTATCCTTACTCCTGCACAAAAGGCAGAATATCAGGAAGAGATGGATGATCTTGATTGTACTGAATATCAATAGAATAGATGGTTTTTAGATTAAAAAGAGGCTGTGTAAAAAGTATTTTTTCCTGTCATTATGAGATTTCGATAGTGCTAAACCATTTACTGAATATTAGATGTTTCACTTTCGCTCAACATGACAAATTGTGGTAAAAGTTGACTTTTTACACAACCTCTTTTTTAATGTCTGTTAAATATAAGAATCTAAGGTCCCTCTGAACCGTTCCCGTTTCCCTTCTCCGGCAATACGGCCTGTTATATGCAAAGGCTAACTTGAAATTTCGCCCCAAATTCAACATTCGTATTTGTAACAATTGTCTTCATAGATGCCCCCTTAAAAAAACCGGGAACTGAACAATCAATGAGCGGCACCATACGGCGCTATCAACCGCATTTTGAATTTCCACAGTCATTGCACATCAGGCATCCTTCTTTGTATATCAGGCTATGTGAACCACAGTTTTCGCAGGCCAGTCCTTTACGTGCCTTTGTGCCGTTGGGTATATACTTTCTTAAAGCCCTCTCAACACCATTTCTCCAGGTATTTATGGTGTCGCTGTCGAGGCGCAGCGACGAAACAAGGTTAACCACCTCCCTCACAGGCATACCATGCCTCAATACACTTGAAATAAGTTTGGCATAGTTCCAGAACTCCTTGTTAAACATGTGCGATAAACCACCAATGGTGTTACGGTAACCAAATTTATCTATATACTGAAAATCATACCTTGATACTCCGTTTTCATCACGGGTTTTGATAATTTTACCTTTATTGATAGATTTGGGAATCGGAAACATCTCTTCATCGGCTATACCTGTAAAAACTTCGTACGGCTTATCATCTTTAAGGCCTACAAAAGCAATCCATTTCTCCTCGTTGTTATTGAACCTTATGATTTCAGCATCAAGCACCAATGGCCGTTTATATTTTTTTGCCTCTTCGTCTTCGTTGTTTTTATCATTTCCATACAAAACACCTATCCTTGAACCGTCACGGTAAACAGTTACACCTTTGCAACCGCTTTCCCAGGCTGTAACATAAAGCTGGTCCACAAGCTCTTCGGTGGTGTCTTTAGGGAGGTTGATGGTTACACTTATGGAGTGGTCAACCCATTTCTGCATCTCTCCCTGCATTTTCACCTTGCTTAACCAGTCAACATCATTGGATGTGGCTTTGTAATAGGGTGATTCTTTCACGAGTTCCTGTATCTGCTCATCGCTGCTGTTTTGAACTTCCTTTGTGTCGTATCCGTTCACCTCGAGCCAGGTAAGAAACTTATGATGGAATACATTGTATTCCTCCCAATTATCACCAACTTCATCGGTAAAGTTAATCTTTACAGAAGTATCGTTGGGGTTAACCTTTCTGCGGCGTTTATAAACAGGCAAAAATACCGGTTCGATACCCGATGTGGTCTGGGTCATAAGGCTGGTGGTCCCTGTCGGCGCGATGGTAAGCAGGGCAATATTCCTTCGTCCGTTTTTGAGCATGTCTTGATAAAACTGTTCATCTTCATTCTTTAGACGAAGAATAAACGGGTTGTCTTTTTCAAGCTGTGAATCATAGATAGCAAACGGCCCGCGTTCTTTAGCGGTTACAACCGATGATTTGTAGGCTTCAAGGGCAAGGGTTTTTTGCACCTCAACAGAAAAATCAACCGCATTTTCGCTGCCGTACCTAAGTCCCAGTGCAGCCAGCATATCTCCTTCGGCAGTAATGCCGATACCTGTCCTGCGTCCTTCTTCGGCTTTCAGGCGGATGTTTTCCCAAAGTCTGCGTTCAACCCTTTTAATCTCGGTATCTTCCGGGTCTTTATTAATCTTTTCAAGAATTGCATCTATTTTTTCAAGTTCCAGGTCTATGATATCGTCCATCATGCGCAGGGCATAATGTACATGTTTTTTGAACAGGCCGAAATCGAATTTTGCCCGTTCGGTAAACGGATGATCAACATATTCGTATAGGTTAATAGCCAATAACCTGCATGAATCATAAGGGCATAATGGAATTTCACCACAGGGGTTGGTAGAGACTGTTTTAAAACCAAAATCTTTGTAACAATCGGGAACTGATTCGGTAATGATGGTGTCCCAAAAAAGTATGCCCGGTTCAGCAGATAACCATGCATTGTGAATAATCTTACTCCAAAGCTGGCGGGCGTTTATTTCTTTTTTCACCATAGGCTTATCAGAATCAACAGGGTACTGCTGAACATAGGGTTTGCCCTGTACAACGGCTTCCATAAACTCATGGTCTATACGTACAGATACATTTGCACCTGTAACTTTGCCCTTTTGTAGTTTGGCATCAATAAACTGCTCTACATCGGGGTGTTTTATTGAGATACTGAGCATAAGCGCCCCGCGTCGGCCATCCTGGGCCACTTCACGGGTGGAGTTTGAAAACCGTTCCATAAATGGTACAACCCCGGTAGAAGTAAGGGCGCTGTTAAGTACCGGGCTTCCTTTCGGACGAATATGGGTAAGGTCGTGCCCTACCCCGCCGCGGCGTTTCATAAGCTGTACCTGCTCCTGGTCTATTTTCATTATGGCCCCGTAAGAATCAGAAGAGCCTTCATTTCCTATTACAAAACAGTTTGACAACGAGGCAATCTGATAACTATTGCCAATACCTGTCATCGGACCTCCCTGCGGAACGATGTACTTAAAATCTTTCAGAAGTTCAAAAATCGTTTCTTCAGACATCGGATTAGGATATCGCTTTTCAATCCGGTATATCTCTTTTGCAAGTCTTCGGTGCATATGGTCAGGATTTGCCTCGAAGAGGTTGCCAAAAGAATCTTTCAGGGCGTATTTGCTTATCCACACGGTCGCTGCCAGCTCATCGCCCTTAAAATACTCTAAAGAACTTTTTAACGCTTCCTCATAAGTATAGGTCTTTTTAGCGCTTTCTCTTGCCACTTTCATTTCCTCCATTTTAGGGCTTTCTGTCCCAACAACAACTTTTTTAATATTCGTTTCTTCTGTTTGCATTGTCTAACCTAATTTAAAATGTTGGATACTTGAGGGATATTTAACCCCGGTATTATAAAAAGACGGTGATGCAATTTACCATCAGATAAATAATAATGCAACCTGTAGAGCCCTGTATTTTTCAACATTTGAACCTACTTATCAACTCGCTGTATTAAAAGTTTGAATAGCTGGTGATTAAAAAAACAGGATGGTTGTATCTTAATAATTCATTAAATAAAACCTATAAAGATGAAAAAAGATTTTAAAAAAATATTAACAACCATCATATTCCCGGCCATCTGTTTCAAATATGTAATTAACTAAATGCGAGTTAATTAAATTCATGCCTGCTGGTTAAACAATTTAAAATCAATTTTGTTGAGTTAAAAAATTATGCGATAAGATTCTTACTTATTTACTTTCAAAAATTTAAAGTACAAAGTTACAAATGTTGACACTTAATTTGAACGATAATGAAGATAATATTTTGTTCATCAAAACTATTCATTATCTTCGCAAACCAATAAATAATAATTGATATTCAATCATTATTTATAACTCAACGTTCTGATTGATAATGCCGAAGTGGCGGAACTGGTAGACGCGCTGGACTCAAAATCCAGTGGTGGCAACACTGTGTGGGTTCGAGTCCCACCTTCGGTACAATATAATACAATATATTGCTGTAAAGTATTTATTTACTTTATTTTAAGTTGCAAAATTAGATACAAATTACCAGAGACAATAATTTTAGCCAAGATACATACTGGAGTTGTAATGCAACAAAAACCTATAAGGAGAATTTGATAACCATTCTCAGATTTCGACACTTTTATAACTTTCATACTTACCATCTTTCGAAGGCTCAAGAGAAAGTGCAACCAGATTTTCTATCTCAACCTGTGTCATTGGCGTGAAATTTCGTGCCGTTTCTATGTTTTCCCTGAGAATTTCCATTGAATCCATGCCGGAACTGACAGTGGAGACAGGCAGGGTTAAGGCAAACCTGAGACATTCGCTGACACTTGCTATACCATTTTGGAATAATACACCGGGGGTGCCTGCAAGTGTTTTCATGGCAATAATCCCAATATTTTTTTCAATCGCGAGGGGTAAAACATTTTTTGAAAAACTCAGGTAATGATAATCAAGAATATTTACCGGCATCTGAACAGTATCCCAATTAAAACCCCGGTTAATCATTTCCATATGTACTTCGGGATTTGCATGGCCGGTAAATCCAATGAACCTTATTTTTCCGCTTTTTTTAACATTTTCCAGGTAATCAAGAAGGCCGGAGGTGTACACCTGATCTACTTCATCAAGTGTCATTAATTCGTGAATCTGCCAAACATCTATCACATCTGTCTGCAATCTTCGAAGACTATCCTCAAGATGCTGTTTTGCCTTCTCAGGCTCCCTGCTCAGATGTTTGGTCATAAGAATTACTCTCTGTCTGTAACCATCTTGTAGCGCTTTGCCCATAAGTTCTTCACTGCGCCCGTCATGATAACTCCATGCATTATCAAAGAAATTTATTCCTTCATCAATGGCAGTTCTCATAATAGCAATTGATTCATTATCAGAAAGTATATCTCTCCCGATATTCCAGCCTCCTACAGAGAGCAATGACACATTCAGACCAGTTTTCCCGAGAGATCTTCTGGAAATTCCATAAGGTGGATCTCCATCTTTTTTGCATGAAGTGAAAGCACCACCCAAAGAAATTAAAGCTGCAGCAGTGGCAGTCATCTCTAAAAATTGTCTCCGATTTATATACATTGTAAATATTATAAGGTTACTTATCTCTTGATGCAGAAAAAAACATAGCGGGTGAAATTTTTTTCTTAAATCTTTATAAAAACAATTTTGGTTAGATTATGTTCACCCTTAAACAAAAAAAAACGAAATCAGATATTTTAAATAATCCAAATATACCACTATATACCTGTTTTTTGAACAAAATCATTTAATACATCTTCCAGGTTTGGCCTGCCTATTTCCTGTAGCTCGTAGGTTACGATTACTGTAGGTTTATTAATTTTAATGATGCGATTCAGGTCGATAGGTGTGCCAATTACTACCACGTCGCAAGGTGTTGAATTGATTGTTTTTTCAAGATCTTTAATTTGCTGGTCGCCGTAGCCCATTGCAGGAAGCAATGTGCCTATTCCGGGATAAGCCTGAAAGGTTTCTTTAATTTTGCCCACTGCATATTCGCGGGGATCCACAAGTTGAGAGGCACCCCATTTCATTGCAGCAACTGTTCCTGCGCCTATTTTCATTTCGCCGTGTGTAAGGGTTGGCCCATCTTCAATAACAAGGCACTTCCTGCCCCTGATCAGGTCGGGCTTATCAACAGTAATGGGAGATGCTCCATCAATTATAAGGGCATTGGGATTTACCTTATGTATATTGTCGCGAACGATCTGAATATCTTCGGGCCGGGCACTGTCTATTTTATTTATTACCACCACATTGGCAATACGAAGGGTGATTTCACCCGGGTAGTAAGACAACTCATGCCCTGCACGGTGCGGATCGGTAACCGTAATCATCAGGTCGGGTTTATAGAATGGAAAATCGTTGTTGCCCCCATCCCATAATATAATGTCACAGCCGTCAGCATCATTCTCTGCTGCATTAAGAATGGCCTGGTAATCAACACCGGCATAGATTACATTTCCTCTGATGATATGCGGCTCATATTCTTCCATCTCTTCTATGGTACAGTTGTGTTTTTCAAGGTCTTCAACTGTTGCAAACCGCTGTACCATCTGATTTTTCAAGTCGCCGTAAGGCATCGGGTGCCTGATGGCTACCACCTTGTAGCCCATTTTCATAAGTATTTCAATAACCCTTCTTGAGGTCTGTGATTTGCCACAGCCTGTCCTCACTGCCCCTATGGCAATAACCGGTTTGGAACTCTTAATCATGGTTTCGTGATGACCGAGCAACAAAAAGTTGGCTCCGGCTGCATTTACCCTTGCCCCTATATTCATAACCCGCTGATAGGGAATATCGGAATAGGAAAAAATACAAACATCTGCATGGTGCTCACCGATAAGCATTTCAAGCTCTGCTTCGGCGTAAATGGGAATGCCATCCGGATACAGTTTGCCTGCAAGCTCAGGTGGATACTTACGTCCGTTGATATCCGGAATCTGGGCTGCTGTAAAAGCAATGACATTGTAAAGAGGATTATTCCTGAAAAAAGTGTTGAAGTTATGAAAGTCCCTGCCCGCAGCGCCAATAATAATAGCATTTCTTTTTGTAGTCATAATTATAGAATTACTTGTGATCGAGGGTTGAAATTAACTAAAAATTCAGGTTTTAAACATGATATTTGACAGCGTAAAAAAGTTGAACTCCCTTATTCCTTAATTTTTACAAAAAAAGCAGTACAATTCACTAAGTTTGTAAATAAATAATTCAATATATGGAGTTTTATCAACTGATCGGGCAACGTGAGAGTGTTCGTGAATACGATCTGCACAGACCGGTAAGCTTTGAAGTGATCAACCGTATCCTTGAGGCAGGTCGTCTGGCGCCTTCAGCTGCCAATCGTCAACCCTGGATATTTATTGTAGTTTCAACCCCTGAAATGTTGAACAAGGTAAAAACCTGTTATCACAGGGAGTGGTTTAAAAATGCCCCGCATATTCTTATTGTGGCCGGGCATAAGCATGAAGCCTGGACACGAAGTTTTGACGGGTATAACGCTATTGAAACCGACCTTACCATAGCCATGGACCATATGATACTTGCTGCCGAAAACGAAGGTATTGGCACATGCTGGATTGCAGCTTTTAATCCTGAGTTACTCAGAGATGCCTTAAAGCTTGAAAAGGATGAAATTGTTTTTGCCATCACCCCTCTGGGATATCAATATCCCGGTTATGAAAAAAAAGGGAACAAAACAAGAAAGGAATTGAAAGAGATCGTTCGATACCTTTAATTAATATGTAACCAAATAAAGCAAGATATGCCCAAAGAGGTCCCATGCCCGTTTTGCCTTCCTGTGGCAAAAGACACAGCCTTTATGGAAAGCGCGGGTTTTTTCGCTATTTATAACATTGCACCGGTATTGCCCGGGCATACACTTGTAATCCCAAAAAAACATTTCGATAGTATAATGCAACTTTCTGATAATGAATTAAATGAATTTGTTGCTTTTTGCCGAAGCGTCACCCGCATTTTAGGAAATGTATTCAATACCAATAGTTTTGACTGGACCCTTCAGGAAAAACCTGAAACCGGACAGACTATTGAGCACCTGCATTTTCATATAATACCCCGGCAAAAAGGCGACCTGCCCGAACCGGGTGACTGGTATCCGAAACTCCTTGAAAACAATGAAAAGATGATTGACAGCCTGAACAGGCCGAGACATTCATCTTCTGAAATGCAACAGATTGTCAAAAAACTCCGGAAGGCCGTTGCCCAAAATTGCCCCCCGCATGTAATACAAGAATGATTATCCACCTCAGTCCTTTAAGAATAAAATAATTTATGGTAATGCCTTTGGCTATATTTCATTCCATTTAGTTTATTATTAAAATTTAATTATATTTGCGCCACTTGTTTAAAAACTTAAATAAAATCATAAAATACTAATAAAATGCGAAATAAAGGAGCCATATGGACCCTGGCAATAGCACTTGCTCTTGTTTGTGTTTATCAGCTTTGGTTTACAGTTAAAACATATCAGGTTAGAAACAAGGCCAGCCAGCATGCACAGGGAGATCCTGCACTCAGACAGCAATACCTTGATTCAATTTCGGGTGAAGTCGTATACAATTTTCTTGGGTTGAGAAAATATACCTATAAAGAGTGCCTCGAAAGAGAAATAAATCTTGGACTTGACCTGCAGGGTGGTATGAACGTGATACTTGAAGTATCTGCAGAAGATGTTGTACGCGCCCTTGCCAACAACAGTAAAGACACTACTTTCAACAAAGCCATTGCAAAGGCAAAAGAGATGCAACAGAAAGCCGAGGGCAATTTTGTTGACCTGTTTGGACGCGCATGGAAGGAGATCAACCCCGATGCACAAATGGCCGCTAATGTTTTTATGACTCCCCAGTTGCGTGAAAAAATCACTTACAATTCAACCAATGAACAAGTGCTGGATGCTATTAAACTGGAGACCGAGAGTGCCATTAATAACTCATTCAACATTATCCGCACCCGAATTGACCATTTTGGTGTTGCGCAACCCAATATTCAGCGCATCGAAGGAGGTGAGCGTATTCTTGTTGAGCTGCCCGGGGTTAAAGATAAAGCCAGGGTTGAAAAACTTTTGCAGGGAACTGCCAAACTTGAATTCTGGGAGACATACGACAACCTTGAGATTTATGATAACCTTATCGAAGCCAATAAAGTAATTAAACAATACCTTGATGCCGAGAAGGAGCTTGAAAAAGAGAGACTCGCTACACAGGAAATTCAGGATACACCAGGCGGAACAGACCTTTTGCAGCAAGTTGAAGAAACAAAAGAGGCCCCAGTAGTTGAAGAAGAAGTTTCCGAACCTTCTCTCATCTCGCAGCTCGAAAGCGACACTTCTGCCATAGACTCGCTATCTGAAGCTTCGATGTTTGAAAACTTCCCGCTTTTTGCCGTTTTATCCCCATATGCCACAGCCAATGAACTGATACCGGGCAGCAGGATCGGGCGCTCCCATTACCGTGATACTGCCAGGGTAAACAGGCTGATGAAAATTGCAATACAACGCGGAGTGTTTCCGAAAGATTTCAAATATTTCTGGTCTGCCATGCCTGTGGAAGATCCCGAAACAAGAAAGCCGACCGACATTTATGATATGCATGCTATTAGGATTACCGGGCGTGATGGCAATGCCCCGCTTGATGGTGATGTAATTGTAAGCGCAAGAGACGGTTTTGATCAGTACACCGGTACAGCCAACGTTTCTATGAACATGAACGGTACAGGGACCAAAAAGTGGGCTTTGATAACTCAGAATAATGTCGGCAAATTTATTATCGTCGCTATGGACGATCTGGTTTATTCGGCAGCAGTTGTAAGAGAAGAGATTACTACAGGCAGCACTGAGATTTCAGGTAATTTTACCCCAAAAGATGCACAGGACCTGTCTAATTTGTTAAAATCAGGTACTTTGCCCGCACGATGCAAGATTATTCAGGAAGAAGTGATTGGTCCTTCTCTTGGACGCCAGTCGGTAAAATCGGGATTAAACTCTTTTATCGTTGCCTTTGTTGTCGTTTTGTTATATATGTTGTTTTACTACAGCCGCAGGGCAGGTATGGTTGCCAATATTGCACTAATCTCCAATATGTTTTTCCTTATCGGTGTGCTGGCCTCACTCGGCCCTGCCCTTACCCTGCCGGGTATCGCAGGTATCGTTTTAACAATTGGTATGTCGGTTGACGCCAATGTGCTTATTTTTGAAAGAATACGTGAAGAGATTGCAGGTGGAAAGGGTATTCGTATGGCAATTTCAGATGGTTATAAAAATGCTTACTCTGCAATTTTTGATGGTAACCTTACAACCCTTATTACAGGTATTATTCTGTTTTTACTGGGAACTGGTCCTATTAAAGGTTTTGCAACAACCCTTGTAATTGGTATCATCACCTCGCTATTCTCTGCCATTTTCATTACCCGGCTTGTTTTTGAAGCTTTTCTTGACAGGAACAAAACCCTGACATTTTCCACAAAACTCACCGAGGGTGCTTTCAAAAATACCAAAATAAACTTTATCGGGCTTAGAAAAACCTTTTATATTGTTTCGGGTTTGGTAATTCTTGTAGCGCTGGGTTCATTGTTTACCCGCGGCCTTGATCAGGGAGTGGACTTCGTTGGTGGAAGAAATTACATCATTAAATTCGACCAAAGCGTTAAAACTGCTGAAATAGCCGGAATGCTTGAAAATACACTGCAGGAACGTCCAAAAGTCATTACCTTCGGGTCCGACAACCAGGTGAGGATTACAACCCGTTACAGGATTGATGATGACAGCGAAACCGTTGAAAGCGAAGTACAGTATACCCTTTACAATGGGTTGAAACCTATACTTGGAGAAAATGTTACTTTTGATCAGTTTAACGAAGATTACTGGAGAAGCTCTCAAAGGGTGGGGGCAACCATAGCAGACGATATCAAAAGACAGTCTGTATTCGCATTGTTGGTATCTTTGGTTTTTATGTTTCTGTATATATTCATCAGATTCAGAAACTGGCAGTTCGGTATGGGGGCTGTTCTTGCTCTTGTGCACGACTCGCTGATTGTTCTGGGGGTATTTTCGCTGTTGTACGGGTTAATGCCATTCTCACTTGAGATTGACCAGTCGTTTATTGCGGCTATCCTTACAGTTGTTGGTTATTCGATAAATGATACAGTGATTGTGTTCGACCGGATAAGGGAATACCGGAAGCTGCACCCGAAAATGGAAAGATCTGAAATGATGAACCTTGCTTTGAACAGTACTTTATCAAGGACCATTAACACCTCTATGACTACAATAGTGGTGTTGCTTACCATTTTCATCTTTGGCGGAGAAAGCATCCAGGGATTTGTATTTGCCATGCTCATTGGTATCGTTGTGGGAACATATTCATCGCTGTTTGTGGCTACCCCTGTTGTATACGATACGCTGAAAAGACTGGCAAAGAAAAGCTGACAAATAACTTTTTATTATATTCAAATAAAAGCCCCGGTTAAAGATTGGGGCTTTTTTTATATATTTGCATTTCAATCAGAAAAGATAATGAATACATTGCTTTTTATAAGCGGACAAGAAATACTGGTGATTTTCGTAGCCGTATTGCTGCTTTTCGGATCGAAAAAGATACCCGAATTTGCCAAAGGGCTTGGTAAAGGGCTGAGAGAATTTAAGAAAGCAACCGAAGATATTAAGCGTGAGATTAATGAAAATTCGAAGGATATTAATAACGATATCAAGGATATTAAAAAAAATATTTCAGGTTAGATGAATTTTACTTGAATTTAACTCATACAATTACTAATTAACCATTTAACAATTTATGGAATATTTGCTGCTGCTGACCGGATTCATAATTCTTATTGCCAGCGGTAAATATCTTGTAAAATCAAGTGTTTCAATCGCACTCAGGTATAAAGTTTCAAGACTTGTTATAGGATTAACTGTTGTTGCATTCGGAACATCTGCCCCCGAGTTGTTTGTAAGTGTTACCGCAGCTATAGAAAACCATCCGGGTATTTCAGTGGGCAATGTGGTGGGCTCAAACATTGTAAATATTGCATTGGTGCTGGCGTTGACAGCAGTTATTTTCCCGATTACATTAAAAAGAAAATCGGTGGTATATGACTGGGCTTTTATGATGTTTTCGAGTATTCTGTTTTATCTTTTTATACTCGATGGTTTTATTCAATTTTTCGAAGGGGTTACCTTTGTACTTTTACTTTGTGGTTATATCACCATCTCGATTAATCTATCGCGTAAAAGGCAATTACTTGAAGATATTCTTATTGAACCACCTGCCTACTCCCCTGCAATCGCAATCTTTGTAGTGTTGATTTCTTCTGCAGGGCTTGCTTTTGGTTCAGACCTGCTGGTAAAAAATGCAGTTATCATTGCCGAAAAGTTTCACATTAACGAACGGGTAATCTCCATCACCCTAATAGCCTTTGGCACAAGTGTTCCGGAATTAGCCACCTCTGTAATAGCGGCTTTAAAAAAGGAGATGGATATCTCCATCGGAAATATTGTTGGCTCCAATATTTTCAATATTCTTGGTGTACTGGGAATAACTGCACTTATAAAAAAAATTGAAATACCCCCGGCCACAATTAGTTTTGATATATACTGGGTGCTGGGTGTTGCCATACTTCTGTTTCTCTTCCTGCTGCCATTTAATCCGGGTAAACTAACCAGGTTAAAAGGAGTAATACTCTTTGCTGTATATTGTTTATACGTTTATTTACTTTTTATAAAAATGTAGTATTTATGATAGAGGTATCCGGTATTTCAAAATCATTTGGCGAACTTCAGGTGCTAAAAGACATTCATGTAATAATAAAAAAGGGGGAAATTGCCACTATCGTTGGTCCCAGTGGAGCTGGTAAAACTACCCTGTTGCAAATAATAGGCACTCTGTTAAAACCTACCGGTGGTTCGGTGTCTTTTGACGGATTAAATATCAATACTTTAAAAGACAAACAGCTTGCAAGATTCAGAAACGGAAACATAGGTTTTGTATTTCAGTTTCATCACCTGCTGCCTGAATTCACTGCATTAGAGAATGTGTGCATACCGGCATTTATTGCAAAAATACCCAGACTGGAGGCAGAGAAAAGGGCAAAAGATATCATGAGTTTTTTAAAACTGGGTCACCGTTTAAATCATAAACCAAATGAACTTTCAGGCGGAGAACAGCAACGGGTTGCTGTGGCACGCGCACTTATCAACAATCCTGCTGTGGTTCTTGCAGATGAACCTTCAGGTAATTTAGATACGGTGCATAAAACAGAATTGCATGAACTTTTTTTTACATTACGCGATAAATTTAACCAGACTTTTGTTATCGTAACACACGATAAAGAACTGGCCGCGATGTCTGACAGGATGCTTAAGATGCAGGACGGAAAGATGATTAACTGATATCATAATAAAAAAACCCTTTGAATTCTTCAAAGGGTTTTTTTATTATGATAAGATAGATATTATTAAGCTGCCAGGATACCAAAAGTAACTGTAAGTCCTGCCATAACAACAGAAACCATTGTCATAAGCTTAATAAGAATGTTCAATGACGGGCCTGAAGTATCTTTAAAAGGATCTCCGACTGTGTCGCCAACAACACTTGCTTTGTGGGTGATGCCGCCTTTTCCGCCGTAATTTCCTTTTTCAATATATTTTTTTGCATTGTCCCATGCGCCACCGGCATTGTTAAGCATACATGCCAGTGTGAAACCTGCTGTAAGGCCTCCTGCCAGAAGTCCTACTACACCGGCAACACCCATTAAAACCCCGATTACTACCGGAACGGCAATTGCCAGCAACGAAGGTACAAGCATTTCTCTTTGTGCGCCTTTGGTTGAGATAGCCACACATTTTGCATATTCCGGGGTGGCTGTTCCTTCCATAATTCCTGGAATTTCTTTAAATTGTCTTCTTACTTCATCAACCATTGCTCCGGCTGCACGGCCTACTGCCTTCATTGTCATGGCACAGAATACAAACGCCATCATAGCGCCGATAAATAAGCCGCCCATCAACATCGGATTGAATATAGACAGATTATATGCCTCGACAAAATCGTTAATGTGTGCAGTGGCAATCTTAATGGCCTTCTGTCCTTCTTCAACCACAGGTATTTCATTATTGTAAAAAATTACATTTCCTACCTGTCTGAATCCATCGCCGGCAATTCTTCCAAGCCACAACTTTACCTCTTCCATGTAAGCGGCCAATAAGGCCATTGCTGTTAATGCAGCCGAACCTATGGCAAATCCCTTACCGGTTGCCGCTGTTGTGTTACCCAGCATATCGAGTGCATCTGTACGTTGACGTACTTCAGCGGGAAGATGGGCCATCTCGGCATTACCGCCGGCATTATCGGCAATCGGGCCAAAAGCATCGGTAGCGAGTGTAATACCTAAAGTAGAAAGCATACCTACTGCTGCAAAACCTATACCATATACACCCAGGGCAAAATTTTGAAATCCGCCGGCAAAACCATATGCAGCAAGAATACCAAGTACGATTGTCACTACAGGAATCCATGTTGAGTACATACCCACAGCTATACCATCAATAATGGTTGTTGCGGGACCTTGTTGTGCCTGAGCGGCAATACCGCGCGTAGGTTTGTATTCATCTGAGGTGAAATATTCGGTACCTTGTCCTATAATCACACCTGCTGCCAGACCGGCAACAACCGAGCCGAAAATTCCCCAGGTAATCCACCCGGCATATGCCATGATGGCCATAGCAATAAGAATTAAAAACGAACTACCGCCGGTACCCAGCAAAAGGGCATGCAACAGGTTTTTCTGTGTAGCAGACTCTTTTGTCCTTACCATATAAATACCTATTATAGACAGTACGATGCCAAGCGCAGCAACTACCATAGGAGCAACAACAGCAGATGTCTGGTGCAGACCGGCAAGTCCGGGTAAGGCAGCTCCAAGAGAGGCGGTTGCAAGTATCGAACCGCAGTAAGATTCATAAAGGTCAGCGCCCATACCGGCTACATCTCCAACATTATCACCTACGTTATCGGCAATGGTTGCAGGATTTCTCGGATCATCTTCGGGTATACCAGCTTCAACTTTTCCAACCAGGTCGGCTCCAACATCGGCAGCTTTTGTGTAAATTCCACCGCCAACACGGGCGAAAAGAGCCTGTGTGGAAGCGCCCATACCGAACGTAAGCATTGTAGCTGTAATTTCAATTAGTTTTTCATGTTCGGTGGTTCCGGCATGAACGAATTGCAAACCGAGCCAGTTAAGGCCACTGGCCATATGCTCGGTAGTATACACCAATTTGGTTAAAATCAGATACCATGCACTGATATCCAGAAGTCCGAAACCAACCACGACCAAACCCATAACAGCGCCGCTGCGAAAGGCAACTTTCAGTCCCTTGTTCAGAGATTGAGTAGCGCCCTGGGCAGTTCTTGCCGAAGCATTGGTGGCGGTTTTCATACCAAGGTATCCGCAAAGCGCTGAGAAAAAACCACCTGTAAGAAATGCAACGGGCACAAACGGGTTCTGAACCCTGAAATATGCCAGCACACCCAACAGAATTATCAGAACAATAAATACAAGACCTACAACCTTGTACTGCCTTTTAAGGTATGCCATTGAACCTTCTCTGACATACTGGGCAATTTCTCTCATCCTGTCATTGCCTTCGGAATTTTTCATCATCCCCTTATAAAATATGTAGGCAAAAATCAGCGCCAATAAAGCGCCTACAGGAACAATCCAGAATAAAGAATTAATCATTTTTAATGTATTTTAATTTGACATTAGAATTAATATAGATTAAGAAATAAGAATTATCGGACAAGAGAAGATTTAGAGCAGCCTGATATGAAGTATTTACAAATTTCACAAACCTCACCTCTTTAAAAATGAGCTGCAAATATACTTAAATTTTAATATCTCAAAAGGAGTTACAGGTGATTTCATTTTACCAGCAATAATATAATGGGTAACAGATACCCAGATAAGGTAATATTATTCTGTATTTCAATAAAATATATTTTCAAAATTATTGTTAATGAAAATACTAAATTATACTGTAGCATATTAACCTGTTTAATGACAAAGGAAATATACTTCCAATTTGTTTAATTGTTAAAATATTATTTTAACTTTGCGGACTCAAATTTAAAAATCAAAATTATCGTAGGTTTAATTAAATGAATGAATTATGCCCTTAAAAATCAGATTGACTAGACAAGGCCGGAAAAAGAAGCCTTTCTATCACATTGTTATTGCAGATAGCAGGGCGCCACGTGATGGTAGATATATCGAAAGGATTGGCATATACAATCCTGTCTCTCATCCTGCTACTATTGAAATTAATTTTGATAGAGCATTGTATTGGGTACAACAGGGCGCTCAACCTACCGATTCATGTAGGACAATCTTATCTGTAAATGGTGTTATGATGAAGAAACACCTTCTCGAAGGAGTAATAAAAGGTGCTTTCTCTGAAGAAGAAGCCGAAAAACGGTTTGAAGCCTGGAAAAAGGAAAAAGAAGATAAATTACAGGCAGATAAACAGAAAGTAAACAAGGCTAAGGAAGATGAAGCAAAGAAGAAGCTGGATGCTGAAGCCAAGGTAAATGAGGCAAAAGCACAGGAAGTAGCGAAAAAAGCTGCAAAAATGGCCGAAGCTGAAGCCAGGTCCAAGTCTAAAGAAGTAGCTGAACCAGAAGAAGAAGTTGTTGAAGAAACAGCTACTGCCGAAGCCGCTACAGAAGTCACTAACGAAGAACCTGCTGTTGCCGTAGAAGAAAAGGCAAAAGAAGCTGAAGCTGAAGCTACACCAGAAGAAAATCAGGAGTCCGAAGAACCTCAAAAAAGTGCAGAAGAAAATTAATTTTTCTTAACTTAGTGCTTTATCTGAGTTTCTTAAATGTTTAACAAAGAAGATTATTATCTTTTAGGAACCCTCTCGAAAGCCCATGGTGTTTCAGGGGAACTTCTTTTAAAATCCGGAAGTCTTGATTATCAGGACATTTTAAAAATGGAATCAGTATTTATCGAATTTGACGGGATACTGGTTCCATTTTTTATTGAACACGTTACCCCAAAAGGATCCACTGCCACAGCCATCAAATTTGAAGGCCTTGACAGCGAAGACCAGGCATCGGAATTTGTCAACTGCAAAGTGTACAGCACCATGATCATTGAAAGCGAAGACGAAGACATGCTCACAATGGCCATGTCGCTTAAAGGATTTCAGGTAACAGACCAAAAACTTGGCAACCTCGGCATCATTACAGAATTTATAAATATTGCCGGCAACCCGCTGTTTAGAATATTAAAAAACAAACGGGAAATTTTACTTCCTGTAAACGAAGAGTTTGTTATTGAAATTGATGAAGATCGCAAATTAATAACCGTACAAACCCCCGAAGGGCTTATTGATCTTTATTCAGGCAGCTAACACCTTTGGTGAATCTTCACCATCCCCTGTAATTCACTTATTTTCTTCTGCTTTTTGCAAAAATAATTCCGTTATGTTGCAGCATCAGATAAGTTTCTTCGTCTGTAATACAAAATGTTTTTAATAACCATAAAAATTTAAATCATTAACAGATGAAAGCTAATCTTTTAAACAATTTTGCGAGATATGCAGTAATTGCAGTATTAACACTCCTTCTTCCTGCTTTTTTAACGGTGAAAAACGCTACAGGACAGGAAACCAGGAATCCGGGCAATTTTAATTCAATAAACCTTGCCTTGGCAGCCGATGTGGAAATAATCAAAAACAGTGAATGTAAAGTCGTACTCATGGCAGGTGCAAATGACCTGGATAAAATTGAAACCAGGGTGAACAATAATTCCCTTGAGATAAAAAGTAAGAACTATACCGACTACATGGGCAATAAAGTCAAAATAAAGATATATATGCCATTTGTTGAAAGTATAACAGTTTCCGGATCGGGTAAAATATTCTCTGTCAGTATGTTTATGAGTGATGAGCTGAACCTTAAAGTAACAGGCAGTGGCCAAATAAACCTTGGAAAAAGCAGCGCAAAAAATGTTAAGGCAACCATTACAGGATCGGGCAACATCGAACTGAAAGGTGATGAAAAAGCTGATTACCTCAAACTGGTCATTACCGGTTCAGGCTCCTGCAATTCAACCGGGATAAAGATTAGTTCTGCTGATATATCCATCACAGGATCAGGTTCTGCAAAGGTTGATGTTGTGAATGACCTGAATACTTATATTACCGGCAGCGGGAGTGTTTATTATGCTGGAAACCCAATTGTTAATGCCACATCCACAGGTTCAGGAAAGACAAAACATATGTAAACAAGGTATTGATGCAATTTTAGTGTTTGTTCTTTACTCCCGGATTATTTTAATTTCTCCGTTCTGCCCAAGTTTAATGATGCCTGAAGGCCATGAACGTGCCAGGTCATCCTGTCTCCATTGAACCACATGGTCAACGCCTGCAATTACTTCCGGATGAATTTCATCAAAGACCTGAGGTGCCGGATCTCCGCTGAAATTGGCCGATGTTGAAACAAGAGGCCTGTTTAAACGCCTGATTAGTTCGTTACAGAATGCATCTTTAACGATTCTTATTCCAACAGAACCATCTTCTGCAAGAAGGTTTTCTGCAAGATTTTTTGCAGATGGATAAATGATGGTCAAAGGTTTATCCGCAACCTCAATTAATTGCCATGCAATTTCGGGAACCTGCCTTACATATTGATTAAGCCTGCCGGGATGGTCTATCAGGACAAGCATTGCCGATGCATTATCGCGTCTTTTAATGCTATAAATCCGTTTTACGGCCCCGGCATCGGTGGCATCACACCCAATACCCCAGACCGTATCGGTCGGATAAAGGATAACCCCTCCTGTTTTTAGAACCCTCAGGGCATTTTCAATGTCTGATTTCATGTGTAAGAAGACTATTATAAACCTCCATCATATTCAGGGCAGTTTTTTCAGGAGTAAAATTACGGGCATGCTCAAGACCTGCTTTTGCCATGCTTTGCCGAAGCTCGTTACTGTTTAGCACCAACTTGAGCGTTGCAGCCATTTCTGTTGCATCTTGCGCACTGACATATACCGAACCAGGCCCTCCCGCCTCTTCAAAACAACCACCTTTGGTGGTAATAACTGGTGTACCCGATGCCAGCGCTTCTGTGATTGGAATCCCAAAACCTTCGAACACTGAGGGGTAAACAAATAAAGCGGCCATCTGGTATATTGCAGGCAGGTCTTCGTTGTTGATCATATCGTAAAACCGGATATTTGTTAACCTGTGTTGCCTGATATATTCATCAACTCTTGTGAAGTATCCTGTTTTTCGTCCGATAACAACAAGCGGAGCGTCAATGCGGGCAATATGCATTGCCTTTATCAGGCCAAGCAGGTTTTTCCGCTCCTCAATAGTACCTACAAACAGCACATAATCATGAGGCAACCCATATTTTTGTTTAATAAGGCTTTGAATATTTTCATCAATATTTTCGAAAAATGCCGGATTGCAGCCCTGGTATACCACCTCAATCTTTTCTCTCCCGATTTTAAAAAAGTGTTCAATATCAACGGCAGTCTGGTTGCTTACAGCAACAATACGTGTGGCATTTCGGCATGCATGTTCAAATTTTCTCCTGTAAATAAGCCTGTCGGCCCATTTGTACAGATTAGGATAACGCAAAAAGATAAGATCGTGGATAGTTACAACAGTTTTAAACTGTTTATCTTTCCCAACGGGCAATTCGTGACTTAGTCCGTGGTAAATGTCTATTCCATCCTTTACCAGCAGGCCAGCTACCGAAAAAGTTCTCCAGTATGAAGTAAACCATTCCTGCAGCCGATTTTCAGGTCTTCGGATAATAAACCTGCCGTCAGATGTATTAAAAACCGACTGATTTGTTTTAGCAGAATAAAGATAATATTGGTTTTCGGGATAATATTTCTGTAGTGAGCAAAGCAGGTTCCTGCTGTAATTGCCCAACCCGCTAAGGTTGCTAAACGCCCGTTTTGCATCGAAACCTATTCGCATGAAAAGTGTTTACAGGTCAAGTTTTTTCATTCGGTTCATTGCTTCGATCACGTTGTTGCGTGAGGCAAAAGCAGAAAATCTGAAATAGCCTTCACCCGAAGGACCAAAACCCGATCCCGGGGTACCCACCACATGTGCTTCATTTAGCAGTTTATCAAAAAGGTCCCAGGATTTAATCTTTCTGGATGGTGAGGTCCAAACATACGGGGCATTTCTGCCTCCAAAAACCTTAAATCCTTTTTCTTCAAGGCTTTCGCACATAATACGTGCATTCTCCATATAGTAGTCAATCACCTCCTGCACCTCTTTCTTCCCCTGTACCGTATAAACAGCTGCTGCTGCCTTCTGCACCGGGTAAGAAACCCCGTTGAACTTAGTGGTATGCCTGCGGTACCATAGAGCATGCAATTGTTTTGTTTCACCATTGGAGGTATATGCCACCAGTTCTCTTGGAATTACTGTAAATGCACACCGGGTTCCGGTGAATCCTGCTTTCTTTGAAAAACTCCTGAATTCTATCGCTACTTTTTTAGCCCCTTCAATTTCATAAATCGAATGCGGGATATGATCTTCTCTAATGTATGCCTCATAGGCTGCATCGTAAAGAATAATACATTTGTTTTCAAGGGCATAGTCCACCCATTTTTTCAATTCCTGTTTTGTAGCAGTGGCTCCTGTAGGATTATTCGGATAACAGAGAAAGATAATGTCTGGTTTCTCTTTCGGGGTATCAGGCACAAAATTGTTCTCTGCTGTGCAGGGAAGATAAATAATTCCGTCAAAATATCCGTTGGAGGCCATACTCCCTGTTTTCCCCGACATTACAGTGGTGTCGGCATATACCGGGTAAACCGGATCGGTAATGGCTATTTTGCTGTCGGCGCTGAAAATTTCCTGTATATTGCCGGTATCGCACTTTGAACCGTCTGAAACAAAAATTTCATCAGGTTCAATGGTTACCCCTCTTGACAGGTAATCGTTCTCAGAAATGGCTTTGCGCAGAAATTCATAACCCTGTTCCGGGCCGTAGCCCTTAAAAGACCCAGATTGTGACATCTCCTCCACTCCCTCATGAAATGCCTTTACAACAGACGGTACCAGGGGCATGGTTACATCGCCAATCCCCATGCGGATGATCTCTGCCTGTGGATTGGCTTTTTGATATTCGTTTACTCTTCTGCCGATTTCGGGAAATAGATACCCTGCTTGTAATTTTAAATAATTTTCATTTATCTTCGCCATATCATTTCAAATTTTACGGCGCAAATATACTTAACAATATTTAATTAGGTGAATTATGAATTATGTTTATTCAGCAGTGAGTTCAAACCTTCACTTCTTTGGAAATACTAATCCTGTTGATCTTGCTGACAATTTTGGCACACCTTTATATGTTTATAATGAAAATATTTTGAGGGAGAAATGCAGGGAACTGAAAAATCTGGTGGATTATAAGAATTTTTTTGTGAATTATTCACCCAAAGCCAACAGCAGCCTGGAACTTTTGAAAATTGTGCGTGAAGAAGGATTATGGGTAGATGCCATGTCGCCAGGCGAAATATTTATCAACCTGAAAGCCGGTTTTCAACCCGGACATATTTTTTACATCAGCAACAATGTAAGCGATGAAGAGTTTAAATACGCTGTTTCGGCAGGGGTAAAAATCAGCGTTGATTCTGTTTCACAGCTTGAAAGGTATGGCCGGTTAAACCCCGGGGGCAAAGTTGCCATAAGGCTGAACCCCGGTGTTGGGGCAGGCCATCATAAAAAGGTGGTTACAGGCGGAAAGAAAACAAAATTCGGTATCGAAATAAAATTTCTCGATGAAGTCAAATCCATCCTTAAAAAATACAACCTGAAACTTATCGGGATTAACCAGCATATTGGCTCACTGTTCATGGACAGTAACTCTTATATAGAAAGTGTTGATTCAATACTCACTGTGGCAAAAAAGTTCGATGACCTTGAATTTATTGACCTCGGCGGAGGTTTTGGTATCCCCTACCGGAAACAGGAAAACGAGTCGAGGCTCGACCTGAAATTGCTTGGGACGAAACTCACCGAAATATTGAATAAATGGATCAAAGAGTATGGTAAAGAAATAGTTATAAAAATAGAACCCGGAAGGTATATTGTTGCAGAGTGTTCTATTCTGCTGGGTACTGTAAATGCAGTAAAGATGAACTACGACCTGAAGTATATCGGCACCGACCTGGGTTTCAATGTGCTCGTAAGGCCCGTAATGTACGATTCGCACCACGATGTGGAAATTTATCGCAAATCAGACAAACCATCTGCCAAAGACTTACAGGTGCGTATTGTGGGCAATATATGCGAAACAGGCGATATAATTGCGAAAGACAGGTTACTTCCGGAAATTTTTGAAGAAGACATTATCGGGGTACTCGACTCGGGGGCCTATGGCTATGCCATGAGCTCGAATTATAATAACCGGTTACGCCCTGCCGAAGTGCTTATTGATGCTAAAGGAAACCCCCGGCTGATAAGAAGAAGGGATACATTAGAAGACCTTCTCAGAAATTATGAGTATTAAACTGAAGAACAGGTCTCTATGAAGAACAATTCATTTATAAAATCACACGGTCTGGGTAACGAATACATCATTCTCGACAGTGATAACATAAACTTCGGACTGAGCACAAATGCCATCAAACGCATTTGCAATGTTCATTTCGGGATAGGTTCAGACGGAATTTTGCTAAAGGTGCCTTCAGATAAGGCCGACTTTGGATTAAGGATTTTCAACCCCGATGGCTCTGAAGCAGAGAAAAGCGGCAATGGCCTCCGTATTTTTTGTAAATTTATTTTCGATTATCATTTTACAACATCCGGGGAATTTACCGTGGAAACCAGGGGTGGAGTTGTTCGTGCAAAAGTAATCGAAACCAAAAACGATAAAGCCACCCTGATCTCTGTTGATATGGGTACAGCAATATTTTCAAGCCTTGATATCCCTGTACGGTCTGATAAACCTGAATTTATTGCCGAAAAAATTACCGCGGGCGACAGGGAGTTTGAAGTAAACTGCGTTTCGGTGGGGAACCCGCATTGCGTGGTTATCAAAGACCAACTTGATGTTGCCGAAATAAAAAAATATGGTCCCCTGATTGAAAATCACCCGATGTTCCCAAATCGCATAAATGTTCAATTTGCCAAACCAATAGACCGCAAAACCGTTCAGGCAATTATCTGGGAACGTGGGGCAGGTTACACGCTGGCTTCGGGTAGTTCGTCATGCGCTGTGGCATGCACATTACTTAAGCGGGGACTAATTGATTCAAACCCGTCTATCGTAATGAAAGGCGGCACCCTTAAAATTGAGATTGATGATAAATGGCAGATAAGAATGACAGGAGAAATTAAAGAAACTGCTTCAGGAACATTATCTGACGAATTAACAGAAGTATTGGATATACCCATGATAGAGGAATAATTTAAAGTATAAATATTAAACATATAACGCCATGAAGAAAATTATAACACTTACAGTAGGTTGCATATTGACGCTTGCTACTTTGCATGCACAGGAATGTCTTTTTTTCTATCCAAAAACAAAAGGCTCGGTACTGGAGTATAAAAACTATGACAAGAAAAACGCACTCACCGGTATTTCGCGGCACAAGGTAATTGAGATCATTCAAAACCCGGGAATGGTTACAGCAGTTATCGAAGTCGAAGCTTTCGACAAAAAAGAAAAAACACTCGGTAAAAATGAGTTGACAGTAAAATGCCAGGACGGTATTTACTATGTCGACATGAAAAATTATGTAAGCCCCGAAACCCTTGCTGCCTATAAAGATATGGATGTAAAGGTTGAAACCGAAAACCTGCAGATACCGGCAAGCATCAAACCGGGTGATGTATTAAAAGATGGTTCAATTACCATTACTATTTCAAATGCTGGTATGAAGCTGATGACGCTGACAACCACCATTTCAAACCGCAAAGTAGAAGCGAAAGAGCAGGTTACAACAGAAGCAGGCACTTTCGATTGTTATAAAATATCAAGCCTTATTACTTCGAAATCAATCATGACGATTAAGATAAATTCCATTGAGTGGTACTCAAAAGACAATGGAATGATTAAATCTGAAAGTTACTCAGACAATAAACTTGTTGGAAGCACGGTACTAAGTTCAATAAAATAACCTGGCTCAAAAAGGAGTAAACTTCTAAAATACTCCTTTCTTTATTCTTTTCTCATTTTAGACGGCAGCTTAAATGAGAATTCACTGCCCTTGTTAAATGTGCTTTTAACAGAGACACTGCCCTTGTTTTTTTCAACAAACTCTTTGCATAAGATCAAGCCAAGGCCAGTACCTTCTTCTTCTTCTGTACCGGGAGTGCTGAAATTTACATCAATCCTGAACAACTTTTGGATGTTCTCCTCCCTGATGCCTACGCCGGTATCTGCCACCACAATTTCTGTTTCATCATGCAGTGAGTTAGAAAATACCTTCACTGTTCCTCCCCTTTGAGTATATTTCAGTGCGTTGCTCAGCAGGTTCCTGATCACTGTTTTAACCATATTCTGGTCAGCAAAAGCCAACGTAAATGGCATTACCTCGTTGATAAGCTTTATTCCCTTATTTTCGGCAGTACCGACCAGAAGCTCAATATTTTCGTCTACAATATGCGAAATATCAATCTGTTCAGGGTTAATCTGCAGTCTTCCTGTTTGTGAGCGCGACCATTCTAAAAGGTTCTCGAGCAGTGAATATGCATTTTTTGAAGTATTGTATATTATCTGCACAAAATCTTTTATCTGCTTTCGGTCATAGTTGTCGAGGTGGCTAAGCATCAATTCCGAGAATCCCATTAACGAATTGAAAGGATTTTTAAGATCGTGTGCAATTATCGAAAAAAATTTGTCTTTGGTTTTATTTAGCTCCAGTAGTTCCCTTGTCCTCTGCACTACCTTTGCTTCAAGGGTTGCATTCAATTCCCTCAGTTCGGTATTCTGCCTTAGAATGGTTTTCCCCTGATCGTAACTTCTTAATGCTTCCCTTATGGTGAGCACAAGGTCGTCTTTGTCCCAGGGTTTGGTAATATAACGGTAAAGATTGGCCTTATTTACAGCATTGCTCACGCCTTCGAGACTTGCCTGCCCTGTAAGGAGTATATTCCGGGTATCGTTCTTAAGCTTGTGAATTTTTTCCAATAGCTCGTCGCCTTTCATCCCCGGCATTATGAAGTCGGCAATGACAACGGGAATCCCAATATTTTTATTTACATATTCTTCAAAAATCTCAAGGGCCTCATCACCTTTTTCTGCTACCTCTATGATATATTCACCTCCGAATTCTATTTGCAGCTGTTCGGTAAGGGCATCAAGCACAATTGCTTCGTCGTCAATACAAAGGATGGCCTGTTTATTCATTTTTCTTCAATCCGGATTTAATCACATTAAACAATTCTTCGCTGTTCCAGGGTTTGTGGATCACGGCAAACAAATCCGCCTCGTTTTCAGCACGTCTAATGGCGTCCTGATTAGCCTGTCCGGTAAGTAATACTTTAACGATGCCGGGGAATTTTTGATGAACTTTTATTAAAAATTCATCGCCTTTTATACCCGGCATTAACCAATCAGATACAATGATAAGGATTTTTACTCCATCACAAGCCAGTTCTTCAATAATTTCAAGCCCTTCTTCGGCATTTTCGGCTGTTTCATAAAAAAAATCGCCGCCAAAATAGTTCTGAAGCTGCTCACGCAGGCTATCAAGAATTATGGCTTCATCATCTACGCATAATATTGCATTTTTAGACATGACGCATTAATTAACCGGTAATTTTATTGTAAACTCAGTACCTTGACCCATTTCGCTGGTAAAGGTAATTACTCCGCTGTGTTTTTCAATTATTTTTTTTACAATGTCCAACCCCAATCCACTTCCTTCACCCTGCTTTTTTGTAGTAAAAAACGGGTCGAAAATTTTATCGCGTATATCAGGTTCAATACCGCAACCATCATCGGCAATGCTTACGGTAATGTATTCATTTTCATTGCGGACAGTTATTATCAGCACTCCCTTCTGGTCCATGGCGTGTATCGAGTTATGTATAAGGTTTGTCCAAACCTGGTTAAGGTCATCGGGATAAGCATTGATTACCGGCATCGGATCAAATTTTCTTATAACTTCAATACCTTGCTTCAATTGGTTATGATACAATGTAAGCACTGTTTCAAGGCCATCAATTATATCGGTGGGGATTTTTTCTTCGATAAGGTCGCGATGTGCATATTTCTTTAATGCAAAAACTGTTTTGGCTGCCTTATCGGCTGCCAGAGAGATGGTGTTAGAGTTTTTAAGGATCGAAATAAAATTTCTCGCCGATTGCAAAACCCTGTCAATACCCGAATTTTTCATCAGAGGCAGCAATTCATCTGTATTTTGGTAAATATCAAGGTACATTATCAAATCAGCAATGTTGGCGGCAGATTCTATACCCTGGGCTTCGAGCCTGCTCTCAGTTTCTTTTCTTATCTGTCTCTTTTCCCGGGTTGTAAGTCCTTCGCCCTGTTTAGACGAGTACTGTAATATTTTGTTAAAAAGCTGAAGTGATGATGTCGTTTGCTGTTCCAAAAACAGGGGCAACCCTTCAAGCGCCTTTTTAAGCGAATCCTGCAAATTCCCTATTGAAGCTTTTATCGCGCCAAGCGGAGTGTTTATTTCGTGTGCCACACCGGCTATCAGTTGTCCGAGTGCAGCCATTTTTTCAGAATGTACAAGTTGTTCCTGCGTCTGGGTGAGGTTATCTACAAGTGCTTCGAGGTTTTCTTTCTGGTTTACCAACTCCTCATTAAAATACCTTATCTCCTCTTCCACCCTTTTACGGTCGGTAATATCACGGGCAATGGCAATACCTATTTCACGGCTTTTAAGCTTGAAATTATGGCTTACAATCTCTACGTTGATTATCTCGCCATCTTTGGTAGTCCATATCTGCTCATATTTTTTATTTCCGGTAAAATCGTCGGTAGGCTGCTCAACTTCCCATATTTCAACATCTGCCAGGTCATTCAACGTCATACCCAGCAATTCATCTTTTGTATATCCCAGCCTGCTTACAGTATAATCGTTTACTTCAATAAACCTTCCGGGCAATGAATTATTTCCTACACTATAAAAAAACACAAAATCAGATGCCTTATTGAAAAGCAGTTTGTACTTCTCCTCCTTCTCTTTGATTGTATCCTCTGCCCTGACCCCCTTTGTGATATCCCGGGCAATGCCTTCAACAGAAATAAATTCATCATTTTCATTAAACACAGGAAATTCGGTAATTTCAAGCACATGGGCTATTCCTTCTTTATCTGAAAGTTCAACGAGATATTTTGGCTGCCTGATCCCTTTCAAAGACCCTCGAATATGTTCCCTGGCTGCTTCGTTTAACTCATTTTGAGTGTAAATATCATCTTTTATATTCCGGAATTCATTCACGCTATACCTTAGAATATTATTAACAGACGGAGAAACAAACAGCATATCGCCAGAGGATGATTTCGAAAAGAAGATGTATTCCTCTTTCAGGTTATCAATTAACTGTTCATATCGCTTACGGCTTTCAAGCAATGCTTCATAGGCCGACTTTAATTCAAGGTTTTGCCGTTCGGTTTCTTTCTGCTTTTTCTGAAGCTTTAAATGTTGAGACTCAATTTCAGAGATGCGCGATCGAAGCCGCTGGTCGAGATCCCTCATTCTCTTTTCAATCTTCAAAAGCCCCTCAGTAAATGCATTTTCAGGAAGTACCATATCTTCGCCTTTGATGTATTGCTGTACATCTTTGCTGGCCAAATAATCAATATAATGCAAGATTGCAGTTTTCTTTCTTTTGTTTCTTGCATGGCGAACAGCCTCGTATATCAATAACACCGCTAATGAAGCCAGCAAAAAAACCAGCAACACCACAGGATTTATTTCTTTGCTCGCAGAAGTAGAGAAACTGCATCCCTGAAAAACAAAAAATGTAAGAAAAACTGTGAAACAAAGCATTTTATTTAACCTCGGCCAAGCTTTATTGATTAATGCAATTTTCATTTCTGAATTTGAAGATATTGAAGCATCTTAAAGATAATAATATTTGATCAATTTTTGGTAAAAGAACAAAAACATAAACCTTTCACTAAATTTCCCGTACGCGCAAAATTTTAAACGACTGAATAACAAGATGATGCAATTTTTACTGAAATTATTCTTTTAAGATTGCATTTTTTTTTATAATTTAAATACTTAATTGTAATTACTACATACAAATATATTTCAACCCTGCATATAAAAATGATAAAAAATATCCGAAGTTTCTCATTATTTTTAGGTATTACTGTATTGCTCGGCAATTATTCATGGCTTGCTTCTGCAGAAATTCATTCGCAAAAAGCAGAATCATTTGTTATGCCTGCAGACACTTTGAATATTAGCATACAAGGAACAATCCTAAACAATTTCAGGGAGGCTGTTGACAGTGTTAAGGTATCTTGTTTTATAAACAACTCTTTCCAGTCTGTTTTTTCTGAGAGAAACGGCAGCTTTGCGCTAAGCCTGCCTTCAGACATTACAGTGCCTGATTCACTAAAGATTACCTTTTACAGGTACGATTATTACCCTTTTGATACCATTGTTTCTTTGAAAGATCAGTTCCATTCACAATTGCTGAAGGTTGTAATACTGCCAAAATATAAAATACTGTTAAGAGGCAGAATATTTGCCGGCAGTATTCCTGTTGAGGATGTAAATGTAACCATACAACACCACGACAGCATTATTGCCATGAAAACTCTTGGGTGCTATTATGACGATGAAGATTATTGGAACTGCCTGTACAACGGAATGTTTAAATCCGAAATAGTAACTGAAGACCCTGAAGATTCAATAGAAATTACTTTTTCGAAGGAGGGATTCAGGACACAATTGCACAAAATAAAATTTTCTGAATACCAGGGAGAGATGATAAAATACAAGTTAAGATATGCCGATACAGTACCTAATCTACCCGGCAACAATCTGGTGCTTAAAATTTCAAACCCGCTGAATAAAGACTGGTTCATAGGATTCTCATATTATGCGTGTCTGAATAGTCCACTTTTTAACCGTTTACGGCCCGGGCTCGAATTCTCTTTAATGACAATAAACAGAAAATCTTTTATCAGCACACTTCCAGGCGCCACTGATGCTGAATTTGACACGGTATATACCCGGTATTTTGCCGGGCCTTCGTTTCTTTTTTATGTAACAAAACCTTATATAAGAAAGTTCTCAACTTACCTGGGGACTACCTTCAGCCTTGAAATGACTGACGGGGATTTTGTTTTGCAACCATTTATAGGAACAAGATTTTTCATTGATATGAGGAGATCATTGAGTATTGACCTGCGGTACACCGGTTACAAGTATAATGTTGTTGAATACACTTTCAGGTACAACGGTAATGCCATTGCCAGTCATAAAGATATAGACCTCAATAGACTGTTGCTGAATATTGGACTACAGATTAATTTCTGAATATGAAAAGTAAAGGATATCAAACAATTTTGAAAATAATGCTCATTTCGCTTCTGTTCTCCTGTGAAGATAACAACCCGATGAGTCAAAATGAAGGCCTTATATTTACATACGCCTCAGCAATTGATGTTCCCGGATACACTTATCTTTCCGGAACAGATACAATTACAGTGCACGGGGAGGCCGGGATTGTTGACACGCTCACCCCAATGCCTGTTCTTCAATGGGATTCAATTAGTATACCGTATCTTGTGGCTGCAATATTCAGTCAACCGGTTGAGGTCGAAAACGGTGTCATTTTCAATACCTCCGACATTATCTGGTTCTGGCACTCAGGACTTGAATCGGGCAAAAATGGCTATGTGGAATTTGGTGAAGGAAAGCAAATGATTAATGGAGATATAAATAATCTTTTACCACCAGTAGCGCTGGCGGGGACTGCAAGATATTACTGGGGAATCTGGGGCTGGGATTATTCAGGCACCCGTGTAAAGTATTCAAGCAAACCTTTTACTTTTTATGTAAAATAAACCCCAAAAACAGTTTGAACATCCTTTTACTGCCATTAGTCAATGCAAAAGTATTGATCATCATATATTGCTTGCCAATATGGTTCAAACTGTTGTATTTTTGTCTCAGTTTTAAAAAGTTATAGAATATATCCAAATGCACATGAAACCAAAAATTAAGAACATTTACAGCATCAAGACAGAAAAGAAAAACAGGATTGTTGTTGAAGAAGTCAATCCAAACGAGTTGAAAGAAATCTGGGAAAAGCTCACCGAGATCAATAACGCACTTTAACTATTCTTACGGTATACTGCAATACCGGCTCTTCAAAAATACTATGCTTCAAAAGTAGAAGACGGGTTGTCTCTTGTCTTATGCTCATTCTAAGCTATTTTACTGTAATACTGCGCATTACGATTTCATCATGAATGCCCAAAAATTCGTCAGCAAAGAAAAGCTGTTGGTGGAATAAAAAAGACTTATACACCGGGAAACCGTATATAATGATAGATTACAAAATTTGGGCACCATGAAAAATTCATCGAATAACACCAATGAAAACACCCAGGCTCAAATTAAACCCATCAGGAACACATTTCTTATTCAAAACATTCTTAAACACATCTGGCTATCGCAGACAATTATAATTGTCTTCTTCTTCTCCACGAGTTATGTAAACGAAGAGTATGCCATGTACGACCTCAGAAATGAGTTTTATCACGATGAGATACACCATGCAATACTTTCATCGCTTCAACCTCTGGATTCAAAACCCATAGACTTAAAAACAGCCGGCCAGGTAAACCATTTGTACCGCGAAAACCGCTACAATGCTTTGTGGACACTGAACCAATACCCCGGAAATCCGGCCATAGAATTGATGGAGTTGCTTAACAATGCACCATTTTATGGCCTTGATAAAGACTTATACAGTTACAATCAACTTGTATTGCTGATGAATAAAATGCAACATGCAGATCTTACCGACAGCCTTTTATACTACCGCAAACAGTTTGAACTTTTGCTTACTGACGCCTGCTTTCTTTTTGCAATACATCTTAACAGGGGATTGATTGCAACAGACACCCTTGATTCAGAAAAAACAGCAAGGATATTTGCAGACCAGATTTACACGGGGATAAAAAATAATGATCTGGCTGTAAGGATATTGTCAATGCAACCTCAAAACCCGACCTATTTATACCTGCAAAAGGCACTCGAGAAATTCGTTACTAATAATGATATCAGCGATTTAGTAACTGAATTCTCTGAAGAAAAGAATGATTCTGCAATAACAATAGAAAAAACAAAGCAGGTATTACTTCGTCTTGGTTACCTCGCCGAACAAACTGCTGATAACGACTCTGTATTCAAAACCGCCCTGATGGCTTTTCAGAAATACCACAGTATCAAGGCCGATGCCCGGATAGGCCGCGAAACCCGCGAAGCATTATCAATGTCAACCAGAGAAAAGTTTCTAATGGCTGCTTTGACCCTCGACAAAATCAGGAAAGATAATGAATTCGGAAATGATTATATTTTTGTGAACATTCCATCATTTCAACTGAAACTATTCCGTGATAAAAAGGCCACCAAAACATTCAATGTGGTTGTTGGCAAGCCATCAACGCCTACCCCTGAACTAAGCAGCAGAGTTGAGGCGATTGTTACCGCTCCCGAATGGAATGTGCCCAGAACCATTACAATGAATGAACTGTTGCCCCTGGTAAAAAAAGATTCAACTTACCTCACCCGGAATAACTTTAAACTCATTGACAAACAGCTTAACCCGGTTAATATTCACACTGTTTCATGGAAAGATATGAACAGTGAGAATTTCAATTACTATTTTATCCAGAATTCGGGCAGTTCAAATGCCTTGGGATTACTGAAATTTTCATTTAAAAATCCTTACAGGGTATACATCCACGATACACCTTCAAAAAGATATTTCAACTACGACACCAGAGCCTATTCGCACGGCTGCATCAGGTTACAAAATCCAGATCAGCTCGCAATGTATCTTGTAGATAACAACCTGCATTCTGACCAAAAGCCCGATATAACACAATTGATTGAAAAGAAGATACGCAAAGATATCGCGCTTACTGAGCCAATAGACATTCACATCAGGTATCTCACCTGTGAGGCAGATGAAGAGCTGAACCTCTACTTTTATAAAGATATTTACAACAAAGACAGCAAACGTATTCATTCGCTTTTCAACTGAAACAGCGAATCAAACAGAGAACCAGAGCAGGGTTGTTGCCAACCCGGAATCCCGGGATTTTTTCCGGGATTCTTTTTTCCATTGCATCACTATAAAGATTTACCGCCCGGCTTCTTCCAAATACTTTCATTTGATTTATATCAATCAACCATACACCTTTGATCATTAAGCGATATATCCAAAATCATTTGATGTAGCAGTACATATCAACTATATATACTGAACATCAGTCTGTTAACATCGTATAATCAGATAAAAACCAATACGATGAAAACAACTTTTACCATATTAACCTTAATATTTGCAACCCTTGCCCCAACAAATGCACAATCTGCTAAGCATAAATATGGTTTTGAAGCGAACCAGTTTCTGGTGCAAAGTGGTTTTGGAAGCGGTACCGAGATTCAGGTAAATGTAACCGATAACAAAAGAAGGTCACTGTCGCTGGGGCTTTATTTTGATTCAAAGTTGAACAACATTGGTGGTTTTTCTGTTAGCACCCAAAAAATGTTAGGTAAATACCGCAGAAATCATCTACCGGTAGCAGAACCTTTTGTTTTTTACAATCTCATTTACCATAAAACACGTTTAGACGAAAAGGTAATTTCTGAAGACTATTATATTGCCCAAGGCACATATAAATCAATTGAACACCATACCGGAATTGGCCTGAGGATAAATATTGTTCCTGGTTTCTATCTGAAAGGCGAAGCAGGGTTTGGTTTTTATCTCGGGTCTATAATGAAACCTTCAAAACCCGATCCGATACTCAATGAAAGCTTCGGTACCCATGGTGCAGGCGCACTATTTAAAATAGGTATCGGAAGCTGGTTTTAAAAAGCATTGCTCTATACTTAATGACTCTAAGAAAACACCAATTACTGCGTTTTGCTTGTCTTTCAATTCAGTCACCTGCTTTTATATTCTACCGGATATACTTATTCACCACTTCGACAATATGATCTATTTTGTAAGGCTTCGGAATAAACTCATTTATTCCCAGCTCTTTAGCCTTTTGAACCGATTCGGGACTGTCGAAAGCAGAAACTACGATTACCGGAATACTTTCCAAATTGAGTTCAGACTTCATCTTTAAAAAATCGAAACCTGAAATATTTGGCATCATCAGGTCGAGAAGT
>JAWOHT010000166.1:0-49696 GCA_046485045.1 Bacteroidales bacterium | reverse complement strand
CCATCAGCAGCAAGCAGCTCATCTTTAGTAATTTCTCCACCAAAAAAATATCCATTAGATGTTTTAATGGCAGCCACCGGATCAGGAACTGTTTTCACGCGAAACTGTGATTGCTGAATGGTTTTTCCTTTAATGCTTACAGTTATCATTGCTTTACCTGGTTTTTCAGGCCGAACAATATATTCGCCATTGCTGCCTGAAATGGTGCCGTTATCAATCGAGGCTTCCAATTTAGATGACCTGTACCCTGATGCAGCAATTTTTACCGGATTGTCAACCCCAATATAGAGTACATTCATTTTCACAGGTGCAACAGCAGTAACTGTGTTTGTCTTGTTTTTTTCGTTTACACATGCCACACCTAAAAAAATCAGGGCAGCGACCGGTATTAAAGCTAAAATTTTTAACTTTGTTTTTGAATTAAAATTACTTTTGGTTATCATAATCATTCGTTTTTTAATTAATGAATGGTTAAAACTTGAAGAAAGGCAGATGAGTCTTTCTTCGGTAATTTGATTTATAAGGAGCGCCTGGTATCTGAGCTTGTCAATTCCGGTACTGAGTGCTCCTTCATCTGCCAAATATTCATGCACAAGCTGAATTTCTTTCCTCATTAACCAAACCACAGGATTAAACCACATTACGGCCGATAGCAGTTCAATCGCGATGATATCAAAAGAATGAAACTGGCTGGCATGAATTTTTTCATGTAGAATTATTTCTTTGCTGTCATTGTCTGCAAAATTGTCAGAATTAATGAAAATCAGGTTAAAAAAAGAAAAAGTGTTTTTAAACCGACTGTTATACACATATATATAATTGCCACTACTGATTTTATCTGAAACAAAATATTGCTGAACCATAATTACTATTTGAACCAGAATACGTGCAAGAAGACCCAATGCAATAAAGATGTAAAGTCCTTTTAACAATTCCAGCCAGTTTATCTTAAAGTTTTTTGAACCTGATGATGTAATTTGTGCCAGTTCATTCATTTTGTATTCATCAGAAATTAAAGTATTCTCCTGATTTTCTTCAGATTCAATACCTGCTGTTTTATCATTATCTCTTTTTATTGAAAAATTTAGATTGATTGAATAATTGCTTAAAGGTATTAACAGAGCCATTACCAGTGATCCAAGCAGAAAAAACCTCATCTGCCTGAAATTGCCTTCTTTTCTGAAAATCAATACATAAATAAGATAAAATATACTTAAGCTGATGGTTGATATAAGAATATATTTCATTGTATTCATCCTATTTCTTTTGATTCTTTATTTCATTTTCCAGCATTTCTTTCAATTGTTCCAATTCAAGAAGTCCAACTTCCTTGTTTTTTACAAAGTAAGAAACCATCTGGTTCAAAGAACCATTAAAAAGTCCCTTGAATGTTTCTTTTAACACATGGTTTGCATAATCCTTCCGGGCTATAACCGGGAAATAAACGTTGGTTTTGCCATAAGTCCTGTGTGAAACATACCCCTTTTTTTCCAGCACTTTGATAACAGTTGCCACTGTATTATAGGCAGGTTTTGGATTGGGAAGCGCATCCAGCACATCACCTATGGCACCGTCTGAAATATCCCAGAGTGCTTTTAAAATTTCTTCCTGGGCTTTGGTAATCTCTTTCATAAAAATCAATTTGAAACAAAAATACTATAATATTATAAATATTACTATATATATAGTATTTATTTTATGTTTTTTCCCATATATATGCATATTCATTATTAACATTTTGATTTATATTCGATTATAGTGTCTGGCAGAAAATAAAAAAGTCATAAACACATAAAAATCCGATTCCTTCGTTGAATAGCTTCGGGGATTACGGAAAGGTTCATTAAGTATAATGAATATTATTAAAAGCATGTAATACTATTATTCCCCCTGATAAAACAAAAACTAAAAATCCTCTTCTGCATGATTGTTGTACTTGTTAAGGCTTTTTTCGTTGAACCGTTTGATAATACCTCTTTTTGAAGATTTAATAAAGGTTAGTATTTCGGTTTTTTGTAATGATTCTTCCAGGTTCTTTTCAATATTTTCCACAGCCTGAGATGTATTTAGCTTATCATGGTAAATAACCCTGTAAAGGTTGTGGATATTGTCAATTTCTGCTTTTGAGAATTCTCTTCGCTTAAGGCCAACATAGTTAATACCCTGGTAAACCACGGGTATTCCGGCGGCTTTAACGAAAGGAGGAACATCAGAGAGTACGCCGCTCATGCCCGAAATCATAGAATGTTTGCCAATTCTGCAAAACTGGTGTATGGTAGACATTCCGCCAACAATGGCCCAGTCGTCAATCTCAACTTCTCCTGCAACCTGCACCCCGTTGGCAAGTATACAGAAATCGCCTATAATACAATCGTGTGCTACATGCGAGTAAGCCATCAGGAGACTGTTTTTACCAATTTTTGTGATGCTCTTTGCCGCTGTTCCCCTGTTTACCGTTGCATTCTCCCTGATTACAGTATAATCGCCAATCTCAACAAAAGAAACCTCACCTTTAAATTTCAGGTCCTGAGGTATAGCTGAAATTACTGCCCCGGGAAATACTTTGCAGTTCGCACCAATTCTTGCACCTTCGTAAATGGTGGCATTGGATGCAATCCAAGCATTATCACCAATGGTAACATTTTTGTCAATTCGTGCAAAAGATTCAATTACAACGTTTTTACCTATTATTGCATCGGGATGAATTTCTGCTTTAGTTGATATTAGATGACTCATTCTTTTTAAATATGAGGCCGAAAAATATAAAATATTATTTAAACAGGTTGAGAATTATATCATTAATTTTTAAAATTCTACAAAAAAAGCCAGAATCCCCAAAATTATCAATACAATTCCGGACACAGTTTTTTCATGGTGCTCAAGAAAGTGCCATCTAAACTTACTGGTACCTTTGATACCAAGGTATACCAAAACTGCCATAAATATTACAGTTATAACTGTATAAACCACCGAAACCATGATAATTCCCGGCCAGCCCATCGTACCTGCCCTGAAAAAAAAGGCTTCAAGCTCAAGGCAGGGGGAAAAAAACATGGCTATACTAAGAGACAGGATCAATGCTACCTTCGATTTAGTATTTTTTCCGGTTCTTGAAGTTCCTTCAAATGCATGGTTATGCCGATGGCCCCGTGAAAAATCAATAACCACAAAGACTAGGCCGATGGTTATTAAAACCATCGGGGCAACCAGTGTTGTGATTTTTTCGTAATACCCGGCAAGCTTAAACCCGGCAAAACCAATGATAATACCTACCAGCACAGTACTGAGTGTATGGGCCAAACCAGTAATAATGGTGGCAATAACAGTTTCGCGGGTAGTCCAGTTTTCAGCTTTGCCTATTGCTACCAGTGGTATCCAGTGATTTGGGATAAAAGCATGCACGATGCTAAGAAGTATGCTTCCGATTAATATCTGTATCATATAGAAGTGAATAAGTTTACTATGCTATTCCTAATTTTTTAAGTCTTTCAATATCTTCTGGTGTATCAATACCTATGCTGTCATATTCTGTAATTTTGGTTTGAATATGATACCCGTTTTCCAGCCATCGAAGCTGTTCAAGCGCTTCGGCCTTTTCGAGCAAAGAAGGGGGCAAATTCGTAAGATTATACAACACCTCCTTCTTGTACGCGTACAAGCCGATATGTAAAAAAAACCGGTGAAGTTTTGTCCAGTCGGCATTATTGTCAATATCACGTAAAAAAGGAATTACTGCGCGGCTAAAATACAACGCCTTCATTTTCTTGTCAATAATAGCTTTAACCTTATTGGCATCGAAAATATTGTCGTTTTCGCCGAAAGGTTTTATCAGTGTGGCTATCTGTGTATCTTGTTCAGCAAAACAACTCATAAGTTTCTGAATCTGTTGGGGTTTAATAAAAGGTTCATCGCCCTGAATATTAATAACTATGTCAAAGCTCTGGCTTTCAATTTCCTCTGATTTTCTCACCGCTTCGGCACACCGGTCGGTACCGCTCTGGTGCTCGGAAGAGGTATAAACAACTTTACCGTTGAATTGTTTTACTGCATCGAAAATTCGTTCATCATCGGTGGCAACATATACATATTCAAGGGCTTTTGAGGCCTGTTCATAAACCCTCTGTATCATGGTTTTGCCTCCTATTTCTACCAAAGGTTTGCCCGGAAATCTGGTAGAAGCATATCTTGCAGGAATAATTCCAATAAAATTATAAGAATCGCTCATGAGTGGTCAGGTGTTTACAAGGTTAAAAAAATACATCCAGATTATTGAAGCTGCAATTTATGTAAAAAAGTTATAAAATTGTAATTTTGTCAATAGTATGACAAAATTTCATATTTTTGAAAAGTCTAATGCCTCTTTTGAAACTGAAGTCTTGCAACTGTTGATTTTATGGAAATTCAAACAATAAAACAACGATTTGGGATTATTGGAAACTCCCCCGGTCTTAACAGGGCCATAGATGTTGCCGTGCAGGTTGCCCCGGTTGATCTTTCGGTGCTTATTACAGGAGAGAGCGGGGTTGGTAAAGAGGTATTCCCCCAGATTATCCACCAGTTTAGTTCGAGAAAACATGGTACTTACATTGCTGTTAACTGCGGTGCAATTCCAGAGGGAACTATTGACTCAGAACTCTTCGGGCATGAGAAAGGCTCTTTCACAGGAGCTTATGATTCGCGAAAAGGTTATTTTGAAGTAGCCAACGGGGGCACGATTTTTCTTGATGAAGTGGCTGAACTGCCTGTCTCAACGCAGGTAAGACTTTTAAGGGTTCTTGAAACCGGCGAGTTTTTAAAGGTGGGGTCGTCTAAAGTTGTTAAAACCAACGTAAGGGTGATTGCTGCTTCTAATATTGACCTGCAGAAAGCGATTCAGCAGGGTAAATTCCGGGAAGACCTTTTTTACAGGCTCAACACCGTACCCATTGATATTCCTCCTTTACGTGACAGAAAAGAAGACATCCCGATACTCTTCAGAAAGTTTGCCATAGATTTTGCCGAACGCAACAGAATGCCTGCCATTTCACTTACCGACGATGCTATGCTCATGCTTGTCAACTATCGCTGGCCTGGAAATATCAGGCAACTGAAAAATATTACCGAGCAGATATCTGTCATTGAGCAAAACAGGGAATTATCTATGGAGATTTTGAGAAATTATCTCCCCGATTATAACGATTCCAAGCTGCCGGCTTTGTTCGATACGATTGACCAGAAAACATTTGCCTCTGAACGTGAAATACTTTATAAAATTCTCTTCGACATGAAGAATGATGTCACCGACCTTAAAAAGCTGGTAATTAACATTATGGAAAAAGGCTCGGCCAATATCGAGTTTCATGAAGACAATGCACACCTTATAAAAAAACTTTACGATTCATCCGATACAGCTGTGGAACCTGAAATTGTTAATCCTAAAATAGACATTAACAGGGTTCAGAACGAGGCCATTCAGGATACCGAAGAGATCGTAGAGGAGTCGTTGTTACTTGAAGAAAAAGAGATAGAACTTATAAAAAAAGCATTGGACAAATACAACGGCAAAAGGAAATATGCGGCCAATGACCTGGGAATCTCGGAACGCACCCTTTACCGGAAAATAAAAGAATACAATATATAATATATTGAACATATTAAGAATAACGATGAAAAAACTTTTCACATTGATTGCTGTCCTAATAACCTTGCTTATACAGCAATCTTGTTTTACAGTTAAATATTCTTCTAAGGGCGCCTCAATACCTGTAGAGGCAAAAACTGTTTCTGTACAGTTTTTCGAGAACAGGGCCCCGCTTGCTGAAGCCACGTTAAGCCAGGTTTTCACCGATGGGTTTAAAGATTACATTCAGTCGAACTCGCGGCTAATACTTGTAAACGGTCTTGGCGACCTTGATTTCGAGGGAGAAATTACAGGATACGACTCAAGACCTACCGCCATTTCGGCCAACGATGTTGCAGCTCAAAACAGGTTTACTATTTCGCTTAAGGTAAGGTATACCAACTCGTTCGATTCTTCAAAAGACTGGGAAATGAGTTTTTCAAGGTTTCAGGACTTTCCAAATACCGAATCTTTCGAGTCGGCCCAGGCAAACTATACCAATGACATTATTAAACAGATATTTGAAGATATTTACAACAAAGCATTTGTTAACTGGTAAACCACGGGCAAGCGATGGATAAAACTGCACTTACGAAATACATAAAAAATCCGGCAATCCTCAATGAAAAGACCGTAGCTGAAATCAATCGCCTTAAAGATGATTACCCGTTTTTCCAGACGGCTTACCTGCTATCGTTAAAGAATGTGCACAATATTGGCAGTGCAGAGTTTGAAAAACTGCTTCACCTCACTGCAGCCTATGTTACAGACCGCCGTATTTTATACGACCTGCTGTACAATGCAAAACCGGTAGCCGAGCGATCTGGCAAATCTGTTTCGGGGAGAATAATTAAAGAAAACCTAAAGGAGAACATTTCAGAAACAGTTGCTTCACAGCTTTACCATTATGAAAACTGTAAACACGATGAACTGGAATTTATTCCTGAAGTAGCCATTGATATTCGGAAAGAGTATGGTGAAGGAATCGAACTCGATGAGCATATTTTCAGCCTGAATATTCTTGAGACAGACACCCTTGAATCAACTACCGGTAATAAGGCGGAAGAAAAATTAGCCGGTTCAACACCCGTACCCCTGTCACAAAAAGTATCTCCGGAATCGGAAATTCTTGAAATAGATGACAGTAGCGCCATAAGCGCTGTGACAGGCGATACTGAAAAGCCAGCTACCGATGGCCGCAGTGAGATGGCACAAAGTATAACAGATGAAGAGGAGATTGAATTTGACCTGACAGAGGATACCGGAAATGATGTTCAATCTGATATGTTGAAGCCCGGGGAAAAATCAGTGAAGGAGATTAATACGACTGCAACAGGTGAAGAAGACCCCGCTTTTGCCGAATTGCCAATATTGCCCGAAGACGAAAACAACGATATTCCTACGGTAAGTTCAGAAACCGGAGGACAGAAAGAAAAGAAAGTTACCAACTTCGATCTTATAGATAAATTTATCTTATCGGAACCAAAAAGGATAATTCCCACGAAAGTTGATGATTATATTGTTGATATATCGGAGCATAGTGCCGTAGAGCACGAAGGCTTTATCACCGATACGCTTGCAAAAATTTATATCAAGCAGGGCTATTACACCAAGGCAATATTTGCTTACGAAAAATTAATTTTGAAATTTCCAGAAAAAAGTAGTTACTTTGCAGCTCAGATTGAAGAGATTAAGAACATAATTAAAAATTTATAACACAATAAGATATGTATACTTTAATAGCTGTTTTGATCATTATTGTATGTATTTTTCTCATTTTAATTGTACTTGTACAAAATTCAAAGGGTGGCGGACTGGCAGCCAATTTTTCTTCAGCAAACCAGATTATGGGTGCCAGAAGGTCGGCAGATTTTCTTGAAAAAGCCACCTGGACACTGGCTTCGGCACTGCTCTTTTTAAGTCTTGTTGCCACAGTTGCCATTCCCCGTGAAAAAGTAGAAATCGAAAAATCCAAAATTCAGGACCAGATTGAAAACGCTGTTGACCCAGGCCGTATGCCGGAATTTCCTACCACAGCCCCGGATCAGACTGAAAACACAGACGGGACAGAGTAAAGGTTATCAGCCACGATATAAAAAAGTGTCAGTATGTCATACATGCTGACACTTTTTATTTCTGCTGCAATATATGGAAATACACTGTATTTATTTATTTGCCAATTATTTAGTTTATTATAATGTTATATTCATGATTTTTATTTAATAAATTCGCTGAAAATTTGTCTTTAAAAAATGTCAAATAAGGTTGAATAATCTATTTGGCATAAATTATGTTAAATACCTCAACAAAAAATAACAATGTTTAACCAATTAAATAGATAATAGTATGTCAGAAGTTAAAATTAAACCCCTTGCCGACAGGGTAGTTATTGAACCCAAAGAGGCAGAAGAAAAAACCGCCAGTGGGCTGATTATTCCCGACTCTGCAAAAGAAAAACCCCAGAAAGGTAAAATTGTTGCCACCGGGCCAGGAACTAAGGATGAAAAGATGGAAGTAAAAGTAGGTGATGTTGTGTTATATGGAAAATATGCAGGCACTGAAATATCAATAGAAGGGAAAGATTATCTGATTATGAGACAATCAGATATTTTTGCAATTGTTTAACCGTATTTTGAAAGAAACTTAAAAAAATTAGAAAAATGGCAAAAGAAATAAAATTTAATATCGAAGCCCGCGATCTGCTGAAAAAGGGCGTTGACCAACTTGCTAATGCAGTAAAGGTTACTTTAGGGCCTAAAGGACGCAACGTTATTCTCGACAAGAAATTTGGTGCTCCGCAGGTAACTAAAGACGGTGTTACCGTGGCAAAAGAGATTGAACTGGAAGATATTTATGAAAATATTGGTGCCCAGCTGGTAAAAGAGGTGGCATCAAAAACCAATGAAGATGCCGGCGACGGTACTACCACTGCCACTGTTCTGGCACAGTCGATTGTAAATGTCGGGTTGAAAAATGTTACAGCCGGCTCCAATCCAATGGATCTCAAGAGGGGTATTGACAAGGCAGTAAAAGTAGTAATTGAAGACTTAAAGGCCCAGTCGCACGAAATAGGCGACGACAACGAAAAAATAGAACAGGTAGCCGCCATTTCGGCCAATAACGATCACAGCATTGGCAAACTTATTGCCGAAGCAATGGCCAAAGTGAAAAAAGAAGGTGTAATTACTGTTGAAGAATCGAAAACAGCCGAAACATATGTTGAAGTTGTTGAAGGTATGCAGTTTGACAGGGGATTCATCTCTCCTTACTTCATCACCGATTCTGAAAAGATGGAAGCTATTCTTGAAAATCCGGTAATTCTTTTATCAGACAAGAAGATTTCTACCATGAAAGACCTGCTTCCGATACTGGAGCCTGTTGCACAGGCCGGGCGTCCGATGCTTATAATTGCAGAAGATATTGACGGGGAAGCGCTGGCCACATTGGTAGTAAACAAGTTAAGAGGTTCGCTTAAAATTGCTGCTGTTAAAGCCCCCGGCTTTGGCGACAGAAGAAAAGAGATGCTTGAAGATATCGCCATTCTTACAGGCGGTGTTGTTATTTCTGAAGAAAAAGGCCTGACCCTTGAGGGCGCTAAAATGGATATGCTTGGCCATGCCGAAAAAGTTGTTATTGACAAAGAGAACACAACTATTGTAAATGGTGCAGGCGACAAGAAGAACATTGAGGCCAGGGTAAAACAGATCAAGGCACAGATTGAAGCCACTACCTCTGATTACGACAGGGAAAAACTTCAGGAAAGACTTGCAAAACTTGCCGGTGGTGTTGCAGTTCTTTATGTTGGTGCAGCTTCTGAAGTTGAAATGAAAGAAAAGAAAGCAAGGGTAGAAGATGCCCTTAGTGCTACACGCGCTGCTGTTGAAGAGGGAATTATCCCGGGTGGCGGTGTTGCATATATTCGCGCCGATGAGAAGCTGACCAAGCTGAAAGGTGACAACGATGATCAGACTACCGGTATTGCCATTGTGAAGAGGGCTCTTGAAGAACCATTACGCCAGATTGTTGAGAACGCCGGATTGGAGGGTTCTGTTGTAGTTCAGAAAATCAGAGAAGGCAAGGGCGACTTCGGGTACAATGCACAAACCGATAAATATGAAAACCTGCTTAAGGCTGGTGTTATTGATCCTACAAAAGTAGCAAGGGTTGCAATCGAAAATGCTGCATCAATTGCCGGTATGTTTCTGACTACAGAATGTGTTGTGGCAGAAAAGCCGCAGGAAGAAAAAGCACCTGCAATGCCTCCGGGAGGCATGGGTGGAATGTATTAATAAACATCACCATATTATCAACCCCTTTGGAGTTTCCAAAGGGGTTTTTCATTCGTTGTTCCTTGTTCGATATTCGATTTATTATATTTGCCTACAGCCTAACGCCTAAAGAAGTTCCTTCACTATGGTTCAGGATGACAACCAAACGACTCTTATCGTCGAAAATCATCCACTTTGACCTGTCGCATTAATAAAAAATATACATTTGTAAGAGTATGTTGTTTTGATATTTTAAATATTGGAAGCAAACGAATTATATCTTCTCCAGAAGCTGAAAGAAGGGGATATTAAGGCTCTTGAAATAATATTTTCCAGGTATTATGCCGGTATATGCAATTATTTACTATTACTATTTAAAAATCAATTGATAGTTGAGCATATTGCCCAGGATATATTCGTATATATTTGGGAAAACAGAGAAACTTTAGAAATTAAGACATCTATTGAATCATATTTGTACTCTGCAGGAAAATACAAGGGTTTAAATTACCTGAGAAATGCAAAAAGAAGAGAAACTATAAACGAAAATATAAGAATTTTACAAGAAAACATTAATGTATCATCAGATACAATTTTAGAAGCAAAAGAATTAGAACAAATTATTGAGAATGCCATTGTATCATTACCACCTCGTTGCCAGCAAATATTCAGGCTTAGTCGTGAGGACGAAATGAGCTATGCAGAAATTGCTAAATTTCTCGATATTTCAGTTAATACCGTTGAAGGGCAAATTGGAATCGCATTAAAGAAGCTTCGCGCCGTTTTGAGGCCATTCTATTTTCGATTATTTCTTTTGGCGTAAAAATTTTTTCATTTTGTTTGGTGGTAAAAGGTAAATCAGGTGCCTATAAATTAAAACCAAATAGAAATGGCGCTTAATATTCCATGGGATTTATTTAAGAAATTGTTACGTAATAAATTAGACGAGAGGGGGGTTCAGGAGTTAGGATCGTGGAAAAATTCTTCGGAATTAAACAGGAATATTTACGAAGAGATTTTAACAGATGAAAGAGTAAAAGATGCTATATGTAATGAAAAATGGGAACATAATTCCTCTGATTGGAAGAAGCTGGTTTCAAGACTAAAGCCTTCAACAAAAATAAGTATTTACAGGAGAAAATTTTACATGGCATCCTCAGCCGCTGCTGCCTTAATTCTTTTCATTGGAATTTCATTAGGGCTTTATTGGAGCGGCAGGATCATAGCAATCACCTCAACGCCTGATGAATACACTTATATTTTTTCTCCGCGCGGGCAGCGTACCCATGTTATTCTCCCTGACAAAACAAAGATTTGGTTGAACTCCGAGTCGTCAATACGCTATCTGTCTGATTATAACCAAAATACCCGCGAAGTTTTTTTATCTGGAGAAGCTTTTTTCGAAGTAGAAAAAAATCCCCATAAGCCCTTTTTTGTATATGCATCAGAAATTAAGGTAAAAGCTTATGGCACATCTTTTAATATTAAGGCATTCCCAGGCGAAAAATTTATTGAAACCACACTTATTGATGGTAAGATTAGTGTTATTCCGAATATATTAAAGGGTAAAGCAGTAAATGAAATTTTTTTGAAACCTAACGAAAAATGTATTTACGAAAAAACTACATCTGTAAATAAAGATGAATTGACCGGTCAGGTTGAAGGGTTGGATAAGAATAATAAGAATTTTTCTTCTGCAGAATCAAATGCGAAAATAACCCTTGCAAAAAATATTAATCCGGAGTGTGAGAAGCTTTGGAAAGACGGAAAACTGATATTTAAAAACGAGCCTTATTTTGAATTGGCTGTAAAGCTGGAAAGATGGTTCGATGTAAAAATCCACTTTGAAGACGAAGCAATAAAAAAATACAGGTTTACCGGATCATTTGAAAAAGAAACCATTAACCAGGCTATGGAAGCATTAAGGTTATCGTCACAAAAATCTTATAAATACAAGATAAACTTCAGGGATATTTACCTGAAATCAGAATAAATATATTTTAATTAAGTAACACTGTTAACTAAAACTACACAACCCTTACACAAACACTTAGAATTATGAAAATTACCTTACTGCTGCTAACAATTGGATTATGTAACATCTATGGGTCTGTATTTTCCCAAACTGTTATGGTGGATTTGACATTAAATAATGTCCCCCTAAGCCAGGCTATTGAGAAAATTGAAAGTAAAACGAATTATAAGTTTTTATACCGTGCCGATTTAATTGATATCGACAAGCTAGTTAACATTAGTATTAAACAACCTACTTTAAATGAATTATTAACCAGTCTTTTTAAAGATACAAAAATTAGTTACAATTTATTAAGTGATTCTTTAATTGTACTTACTCCTTTACAACAACTAAGGGTAACGGGAACAATTACAGATGCAGCTACCGGCGATCCACTGCCGGGAGTAAATGTTATAATAAAAGGATCTAACGTTGGGGTTATTTCCGACATGGATGGGAAATACAGCATAGAAGTCAGCAATACCGATGCAGTACTGGTTTATTCATTTATGGGGTATCTTTCAGAAGAGGTTGTTGTTGCGGCGAAATCTGAAATTAATATAATATTAATAGCAGATATTCTGCAACTCGATGAAGTTGTTGTAGTGGGTTATGGTACACAAAAGAAAACCACCGTAACCGGATCGGTTAGTATGGCTAAAGGAGAAGATGTAGCAAAAAGCCCTGTTGCCAATATTTCCAATTCAATTGCAGGCAGGGTATCAGGAGTAAGTATGAGACCAAATGGAGGACAGCCGGGAAAGGATAACCCCGATATATATATCCGGGGAATAGCTACAACAGGAAATTCAGCGCCTTTAATAGTGGTAGATGGTGTAATCAGGGATAACATTAACCAGATTGATCCCGATAACATTGAAAATATCAGCGTTTTGAAAGATGCAGTGGCAGTTGCCCCCTATGGTATGGGTGGCGCTAATGGCGTAATTTTAATAACCACTAAAAGCGGAAAATCGGGCACTTTCAATCTTACATTCAATACCTATTATGGCTGGCAAACCCCTACAGTATATCCCAAAATGCTTAGTGGCAAAGATTATATGACTTTACGTAATAATGCGTATTACAGCGCTACACCAACCGGGACGAACCCACCCTATCCTAACAATGATTTTATAGACAACTACGATCAATTACATGCAACAGATCCCGATAAATACCCGAGCAGCAATTTTTATAACGATGTGGCAGACCTGTATGTCCCCTTACAAAAATACAACCTGCAGCTTAACGGCGGCACTGAAAAATTAAGATATTATGCAGGTCTGGGATATTTCAAGCAGGATGGAATGCTTGAAGGCCTGGGCTACCAACGTTATAACTATAGTGTAAATATTGAAGCAAATGCCACCAAAACTACTAAAGTAAATATTCTGTTAAATGGTTCCTTTGAATCAACCAGAAGTACAAACAAAACTACCAATGATATTATATGGGCAGCAGTTAAATATATTCCAGTTGAACCTATGGTTTTCACAAATGGTTACTGGGGTGCCAGCGCAGGTTTTTCACCCGTAGGGGATATTAAGGGGGGCTATGCCAAAGCAAATAAAACAACATTGTTAAGTTCCATCTCTGTTGAACAGCAATTGCCATTTATTGAAGGTTTAAGTGTAAAGGGGGTTTTTAGTTACGACCCTGCCATTACAACAAATAAAAACTGGCACCTGCCTTCATATTTTTATAATATAGATACAACCGCAACACCATATACATTTTCTAAAAAAATTGTCCCCGGTAGCGAAGATATTAACCTGTACCAGGATTATAGCCAAAATTCCAATATTACCTACCAGGGGTATATAAATTATAACCGTGCTTTCGGGAAACATGAAATTACCGGTCTATTTGTTGCAGAAGCAAGGCAGAATAAATATAATTATTTTAATGCTTACCGTAAAAATTATGCAGTTATAATAGACGAACTTGGCATGGGAAGTTCTGATAAAGAAAACTTAGATAATAACGGTGGTTCAAAAACGGGGAGCCAGATTGGATATGTTTATCGTTTGGGGTATAATTTTGCAGGCAAATATCTCTATGAGATGGCAGGAAGGTACGACGGACATTATGTTTTTGCGCCGGGGAAAAGATATGGTTATTTCCCGTCATTCTCCGCCGGCTGGCGTATATCGGAAGAGAATTTTTTGAAAGACAGGTTCGTTTGGCTCGATAACCTAAAGCTTAGAGGGTCGTGGGGTAAATCAGGAAATTTAGCATTTTTAAACGGTGCGCTTGCTGAGAATCAATATTTATATGCTTACCAGCTTTATAGTAATGCTTATGCTTTTGGACAAGGGGTTTTTACACAGGGTTCTTATGTACCACGTGACCCCAATTACGATATAACATGGGAAGTTTCAACCAAGTCGGATGTAGGTATTGAAATTGGTTTGTTGAAAGGGAAGTTAAACCTGGAATTCGATTATTTCCACGAAGACAGAAACAATATGTTAATAAGGCCAAGTGTAACAGTACCTGTTGAATATGGCCTTGAACTGCCATTGGTTAATGGGGGTAAAATGTCGAATAATGGTATTGAAATCTCTTTGAAAGCCCGCCATAATCTTGCAAATGGTATGAAAATAAACCTGGCGGGCAATTTCAGCTACGCAAAAAACAAGATGGTATATACTTTTGAAGATTCCTCTTCTTATAATAACCCGGAAAGGCGCAGAACAGGAAGACAAATCGGCACGCAGTTCGGTTATCATTCTTTAGGCCTTTTTACAACTGATGATGATATTGATAAAAATGGCATTATCGACGCAAATGACGGGTATACAATAGAGCAATTCGGGGTTCTTCATCCCGGCGACATAAAGTATGAAGATGTAAATGATGATAAGAAGATTGGGACGGATGATGAGAAAGTGATAGGATACCCAACCTATCCTTCTATTACTTATGGATTTACCCCAAGTGTTGAATGGAAAGGATTTGATTTAAGCTTGTTCTTCCAGGGTGCGGCACTTGCAAGTATCAATATAGCAAACTTCCAAACCATTCCGTTTATGAATAATAACAGCAACGCATCTTACGAGTATTTTGATAACTATTGGACTGAGGATCGCCAGGTTGCAAAATACCCGCGGATTTATCCGTCAAGCTATTCTAATAATAACCAAAATTCAGATTTCTGGATAATGAACACCGGTTATTTACGGTTAAAAAATGCCGTATTAGGGTATAGTTTGCCCGTACAAATTGCTAAAAAGGCGGGTATGCAAGCACTCCGGGTATATTTTTCAGGGCAAAACCTTGTAACATTCAGTAAGCTGACATTTATGGACCCCGAAGAACAGATTGTGAATACCGGCGCTACATACTTTTATCCTAATCAGAAAATTTATACCATTGGTTTGGATGTAACCTTCTAATAGAAAAAAATGAAAATTATGAAAAATTTAAAACATATATTAGTAACATTATTGGTTTTGATTGTTTGTTTTTCATGCGGAGATGACTTTCTTGAAAACGAATCAAATGAGCTCCTTACCGATGCCAATCAATGGGCTACGGAAAAAAATGCCGATATTTTTCTCAATGATATTTATGGCAGCCTGCCCCGATGGAACAATACGCCAGACCAATTGGACAATTATACCGATGATAACGATGCAGGCCCTTACTGGCAATCTGCTTCATGGAAGCAAGGTGTTTTAACACCTACAGTGCCTGCTTTTACCTATACCCAATTCGATGCATTGTGCGATTGGGCAAACTGGAGAAATGCATTTATCCAGATAAGAAAGTGCAACCTTTTTCTGCAAAAAGTAAAAGAGAACAGTGAAAATTATACTGATGCGGTTTGGTATAAAAAGAGGATAGATGAAGCAAGGTTTATAAGGGCATTTACATATAGCTATATGATGATGCATTATGGCGGCCTGCCCATAATTACACATCCACAAAACCGTACCACAGAGGCAGATAAGCTGGGACAACCAAGGAGCACTTTTGAAGAAACCGTAAACTTTATTTCATCTGAACTGGATAGCATTGTAAAAAACAATGCTCTTCCTTTAAAGTATAACGCGAATGACCCTGATGCAGGACGGGTTACTTTAGGCGCTGCATTGGTTTTAAAGGGATATGTGGAACTTTTTGCTGCCAGTCCGGCATTTAACGCCGATATACCCGCAGCAGCAAACGGTACCGGGGCAACCACCGAACAAATAAAACTTGCAGGCTACGGTAATTATGATGTACAAAGGTGGGCCAAAGCTGCAGCAACCAATAAACAGTTTATCGAAAGCTTTGAAGGTACTTACAAATTATTCCCCAATTTAGCCACTTTTTGGACAGAAGCTAACGAATACAACGAAGAAGTTATTTTTGACAAGCAGCACATAAAACAAAGCGCTTTGGCAAGTAATTTTGAAGTATTTGGAGGGGTGGTCTGGATACTCGAATCGTATTTTTGCTGGGGCAACTATTGTCCAACCCAGGAGTTGGTGGATGATTTTGTGATGGCCAACGGGAAACCAATTACAGACCCAACTTCCGGATACGATACACTTCATCCTTATGTAAACCGCGAAAAACGTTTTTACGATTTTATTGTATACAACGGCGCTCCGTATAAAACAAGCTGGATGCCAAAGACAGATACCGTTTTTACAAGAATTGACAAGGTAAAGAAGTCTAAAAATCAGATTGATTTTGCCACAGATGATGTAACTAATACCGGGTATTATTCAAAAAAGCGCGTAAATCCCGATGTAATACCCGGCTGGGGTAATAGTGGGCTAAATTATGTATTCTTCCGTTATGCAGAGGTACTTTTAAATTATGCCGAAGCGCAGAATGAAGCTGTGGGGCCTGATGCAACTGTATATGACGCGATAAATAAAGTAAGGGCACGCTCCAATGTCCCAAGCCTTGAAAATACTTATGGTTCTTCATTAGATCAGGCTCAAATGCGTGAAATAATAAGGAGAGAGCGCAGAGTAGAACTATGTTTCGAAAATAAACGTTTTTTCGATATTATCCGTTGGGGAATTGCTGAAGATGTTATGAACAAAGAGCTGCATGGCATGATGATTACCAATACCATTCCTAAAAACAACAGTGGTATTTGGATTTATACAAAAATTGGAATTGGCCATCCGCATGTGTTTAGCAATAAGATGTATTTAACTCCAATTGCACAGTCGGTAATCGACAGAAATTCCAATATTATACAAAACCCGGGTTATTAACCTAAGGTTTGGTATGAGTTTTCGGTCTCAGAATTCAATAATAATTTGAATCAATAAAAATCGATATTATGAATTTAAAATCAAAGCAGTTTATTCAAGGCAATATAAAACATATTATTTCCTCTGCTTTTATTGTATTCTTAACATCATATTTTGCCCCGGCGCAAACTGATTCTGTGACTGTTGACATTGCAGATAAGCATCAAACCATTATCGGATTTGGGGGAGGTTTGGGCTATTACGAAGATTGGTTAACAGTGCATCCGAAACGCTCTGAAATATATAACCTGATATTTGGCGGACTGGGCCTTGATATTGTCCGCTTTCGTAATGGCTTTGAATATGACCCATCTAAGGTAATAACGGCTAAAAAGATTACTGATAATGCTAAAATTTCCTTAGGTCATCCTATTGATATACTTCTGGTTTCATGGAGCCCTTCGCACCGTTATAAAAGCAATAACGACGTGAATAACGGAGGTACACTTAAGTACACTAAAAACGGCAGCGATGTAATTTTTGATTATAATGGTTTTGCCGAATGGTGGTATAAATCGCTCCTGGAATACAAAAGTTATAATTTGTTTCCAAAATATATTAGCATTCAGAATGAACCCGATTATGTAGCATCCTGGCAAACCTGCCTTTTATACCCGACTGAAAGGATCACATCTGCCGATACTATCGCCGGTTATAACAAGGCCTTTATGGCAGTGTACGATACTATTCAATATTTATCGTCGGTTCCTAAAATGCTTGGCCCGGAAACAACAGGTATAGGTTTTAACAAAGTCCAGGATTATGCAAATAATCTGGATTTATCGAAGGTTTATGGTCTTGCATACCATTTATACAATGGAGGCAATTCCAGTGATCCGAATAGTTATAACGCTAATCTCTCCGCATTAGCGCAATACCATCCTGAAATACCCCATTTTCAAACCGAATTTTCGTCGGGCGATGGTTGGTTTAAATTGGCTTGGCTTATCCATAATTCTCTTGTACATGGTAATGTGTCGGCATATTTCTACTGGGACCTTGTTTGGGGCAACACTGGCGGGCTCGTTGAGATTTACGACCCAGCCAATATGCCCTCATGGAAAAACAGTAAAGGCTATACCGTTAGAGCAGAATACTTTGCGTTTAAACAGTATTCGGCATTTATCCATCCCGGGTGGAAGAGGGCCGGCTCCACAGTAAAATCATCTAACGGGTTGATGGCTTCTGCATATACAAGTAGTGGAAACGATTCATTAACAGTTGTACTTTTAAACCCTGCTGCTTCGCAGGTATCGTTGAAACTTAACATCCCGAATTTTAACTACAACAGCAATTATATGTACATTACATCAAGCGATGATAGCTGCAAACTGAAAGGCCCTGTTGATATTTCATCAAATCTTTTATTGCCTGCCGGTTCTGTAACTACAATTTCATTTATACCACGAAGTATGGCAATACAAAAAATACCGGAAAGCAGCAATACCGATTTTGAATTAAAACAAAATTATCCCAATCCTTTTCACTCAACAACGATCATAAAATATATATCCAATAAAAAACAGCACTTATTTTTAAATGTGTATGATGCGTTGCATAAAAAAGTGTTATCGTACGATTTGGGTATTCTTCCGAATGGAGAATATGCGTTCGAACTAAACAGTTCATCCTTTAAAAACGGCGTTTATTTCTATTGCATGGAGAATACTGAAGGACAGCGAATTACAAGAAAATTTATTGTTTGCAAATGAATTTATTAAACAACTTCAAATAACGATTATACAATTTTACCAATTATTAATTTATAACCTTTAAAATTTATTTATTATGAAAAGAAAAATTTCTACCCTTTTGTTAATGAGCTTTATGCTTATTATTTCACTTACTTTACGGGCACAAACCAAGCTAATAACATCGTATGGCTGGGAACCCGCGGAAACCAGCCCTCACTGGTGGACTGGAAATGCTACTACAGGTACATTGACAGTGGTTAACGAACCTTCAAACGCGCGCACAGGTAATGGCGCATTAAAGTTTGTGGTAGCTACCAAGCCGGCAAATGCATGGGATAACCAGGTTGGTTTTGATAATATGCCTGTTGATAGCAACAGTATTTATCGTTTTTCAGTGTGGGCTAAGGGAGAACTGCCGGCTGGCACCACTGGTACATATGCCAATATTAATGTTACAGGCGGTGTTTATCAAACCTGGGCTGGTATTGGACAACAAAAATATGGCGTTGGGCTTACCGATACCTACCAGAAATTTACAATAATGGTTTCAATAGCCGATGCATCTTTATTACCTGCAAACGGTACTACTAACAATGTAATCCGGTATCCAATTCATTTTGGTGAAGTCGGCACCTATTATTTAGATGATATGGTTTTTACAAAATCTCATTTAAGTTCTGCTGTAATTGATGGCGATTCTTTGACACTGGATTTTGGATGGATTTTGGATTCTACTTCTTTTTTTAACAATACATCGGTATTAACTGTTAAGGTTGGCCCTCTTGCAACTGCAGTAACTAATCCTGTTACAGCCTATAAAGTGGTTCCGAAAACAGGTATTCTTCAGGTTAAATTAACCAATAGTGTAAATCCGGGCGATTCAGTTAAGGTTTCGTATAGTAACAGTAACAACGATCTCGCTTATGACGGTGCAAACAATGGTAACACTGAGCCAACTTCTTTTTCATCTTTTGTTAACGAAGTTGTTGAAAATGTGACCACTACAACTGGCATGAAAGAAGTTTTTGCAGCCAGAGCCCGTGTTTACCCAAATCCAGTAACTGATTATGTACAACTTCAATGTACGTATGAAGTGAAGAGTGTTGAAATCATATCTGCATCTGGCAGGATAGTTAAATCATACAATACAAATGAAAAAGTATTTAATCTTTCTGACTTAAACCGGGGATTATACCTTTTAAAGATTACACATAGCGCAGGAGTGGATGTTTTGAAAATTATGAAGAATTAGAGGGAATTATTTAGATGAAATGTTTTTTTATAAGTGTCTCTTAAGTCTGATTTTACAGCGGAATTGCGAATTCTGCCGTAAAATCAGACTTTATTTATAGCGAAGCACTAAAAGGATTAATAAGAAAGTGCGTTGATTCACTATCAATATTTAAAAACTTCTATTGTATTGGTCTTTTTCAACTTTTTTAGCAAATTACGCCCTGTTCTCAAAATTTGTTATTTTTCTATTCTCCTAACCATCTAATTAAAATAAAAATGGCCTTATTTTAAAATTAAAAACCCGTAAAACATCGCTTTATTTTTTCATTCAAACTCACTAAATTATTTTTTTTGGTAAATGATTTCCTCCTGAGAAATACTTGAATCGGTTGTGATATTGTTTGATTCCCCTGTAATCATAACCTTTTCTTTATCTATATTATAAGTTATTTTATTAAGTTCAATATTGTTAACCTCGTTCAACTGAAGCGGCAACTTTTCGGGAGCGGTTTCTTTAATGGTTAGCGAATTAATGGTTATGTTTTCGCTAAATGATATATTTAAAGGAGCCCCGGTTTTGTTCGATGTTGTAATGTTTTCGAATGTAATGTTGTTTGCATCGGTAATTTCAATACCCAGATTACCTTCCAACTTCATATTCTTAAAGGTTATATTTTTCACGGGCATCTCGGGCAACCCGATAATTTGAATTACATTACGCTTTGCATATTTGCACCCGATATTTTCGTAATGAATGTTTTCAACAACGGGTGTACCGCTGTTGACTTCCTGTTTAGGAAGCCTGCCGCCCCCGGTATAAAGCAGGTTGATACGTATTGCTTCGCGCTGAATGGTATCTGCCGAGATATCTTTAAACCAGCAATTCTTTACATAACCTCCCCTACCCCTGGCGGTTTTAATTCTTATTACCCTGTCGGTACCGTTAAATGTACAATCGTGGGCATAAACATTTTCCACGCCTCCCGACATTTCGCTGCCGATAACGATACCGCCATGCCCCTGTAAGCCGGTATTATAACGTATTAATATGTTTTTGCAAGGCATCCCGATTCTTCTGCCGTCTTTATCACGCCCCGATTTAAGGGTTATGCAATCATCTCCGGTGTCGAGCGTATTGTATTCAATAAGTACATCTTTACAGGAATTCGGATTAATCCCATCTCCGTTCGGGGTATCGCCATAGTCCCCGTTTGTTAAGATATAAACCCCCCTGACAATCAAATTTTCACAGAAACTTGGATTGATTGTCCAAAAAGCCCCATACTTAAAAGTCACCCCTTCAATAAGAATATTTTTACAATAAAGCGGGCCGAAGAATACCGGTGGAAGAAAGCGCTCAAGGCTTCCGAATTTTCGTTCGCTTACAGGAACTTCGTTTTCATTCATTTCTCTTAACAGGGCATTGCTTTTCCTAAAATAATCGCCGTTGGAGCGTTGTTTCCACCACGGCTTACCTCTTCCATCAAGGGTTCCTTTACCTGTTATGGCAATATTTTCCTGCTCAAACGAATAAATAAATGGTGAATAGGAATATACTTCTGAGCCCTCCCAATTTGTCAGCACTGCCGGCAAATAATCGTTAAAATCCTGGCTGAAAAGCAATTCAGCTCCTTCTTCTAAATGAAGGTTTATATTGCTCAACAGTACAACAGGCCCGGTTAACCATTTTCCCTTTGGAACAATAACTGTGCCGCCACCCGAGGCAGAAAGCTGCTTAATGGCTTTATTAATGGCTTCGGTATTTTTATATTCACCACCCTGTTGGGCGCCAAAATCAACAATGCTTATTTTATTCGCTGGAAATTTCGGCCTTTCGAAGTTGAATTCCCCGAAAGGGGTAATAAAAGGTTCGATTTTGTCTGGTATTTGAGTCCAGGCCAATTGACAAACACCAATTATTGCAAGGTGTATTGCTATTCTTTTTATATTGATTTTCTGTTGCATATCGGATATTTTTAAATATAAATTGATTTATGGGCACCTCTAAAAACATCTTTTTATGTCACCTCACCCCTTCCCCTCTCCTAAAGTGAGAGGGGTGAAGCGGAGTTTTTAGAGGTGTCCTTAATCTTTAACATTCATAGATACCTTACAATTATTCCGGCAGGACATCGTTTCCGGAAGTTGCATACAGGCCGATTAAACTCCCTGTAAAACCTCCTGCCACATTTGTTGAGAGTATATCGCCGGAAACAGTTCCTCCTAAGTTAATAAACCCTGTTCCGTCAATAGAATAGTTAAACCTATAGTCATCACCATCTGCCATTACCTGCAATTTAACAGGTTTTCGAATGTCTGTTTTCGCACTTGCAAGAATTTTTGATTCACCTTTCTCTGTTCTTTGCAATAAAATGTAATAGCCATCTTTCTGCCTGGTTATACCAAAAACATAATTAAAACTTTCACTTTGATAACATACCACACCTGCCAAATCTTTTTCTGAGCCGGGAGTGTAACTCATTGTAGTGGTAACTGTAAATGAATTATGCATTTGCCTGTGAAAAAGACCTGAAATTGGAGCAACTGCCTTAATATTTGATTCATAAGGCGTTATTTGCACCCCATTTTTTGTTGCATTTATAAAATCTTCACGGGGGCCACGCACCCCAATCCATCTGTAATCGAGTTTTTCTGAAAGAAAATTATCTGAAAAAGTGAAATTCCCATTTGGAAAAAACCCATTGGTACCTGCTTTATAAACTACCCCTTTCGGCATTTTTAATTTTGGCTGCATGGGTATAAGTCCGTTAATAAATACCGGAAACTCCCCACTCCAGTCAACTGGCAGGATAAATGTTTCGCGTCCGGTATTCACCATGTTTTTACTGTTTGGGCGTACACCAAGAAATACTCCATAATATTGGCCATCGGGCCCTTCGACTATATCGGCATGTCCGGCCCATTCTACTTTGTTAGCCCTGTCGGGGTTTAAATATCGTTGCGAAAGGATTGGGTTGTTTGGCGCAGGTTTATAAGGCCCTTTGGGATGATCGCTTATAAAAATAACTTCGCTGTGCCACTCGCCTGTTCCTCCTTCTGCACACATTAAATAATAGCGCCCGTTCTTTTTATAAATATGAGGGCCCTCTATCCATATTGGTTGCTTGGTGATATCAACACCGCCGTCTACAACAATTATGTCTGAACCAGCAACCACCTGATCTTTTTCCAGATCATATTCCCATATTTTGATAACACGGTGCCCTTCATAAAGTACTTTACCTTCATCGGGGGCATCGTTGTGTGCCACATAAGCTTTCCCGTCATCGTCAAAGAACAATGAAGGGTCAATACCGCCAAAGTTAAGTTTATACGGGTCGCTCCAGCCCTGGAAAGGATCTTTCGTCTTTACGACGATGTTTCCAATACCACCGGCAATTTGAGTGGTTATCATATAAAAGGTTCCGTTTTGCTGATTATACCTTATAGCAGGGGCATATATACCGGCACTGATAGCGATATTCTGTAATTTTAGCTGTGATTTTCTGTCAAGTACATGCCCAATTTGCACCCAGTTCACCAAATCTTTTGAATGAAAAATTGGAACAGCAGGCCACATGGCGAAAGAAGAATTTACCATAAAAAAGTCGTCACCTCTTCGGACAACGGAAGGATCGGGGTAACATCCCTGAAGGACAGGGCTATAAAACTCATCATCGGCCAAGGGGTAATCCTTGTATATTTGATCATCTCCCTCATATACAAACTGCGAAAATACAGGAGTATTTTTTGATGTTCTTCTTTGGCCGTTCGCCTCTGCACCAACCAACAATGCCAGTAAAACCGACAAAAAAATAATGTGAGGTTTTCTCAACGGTAATAATTTAAATTCTATTTTCTTTTTCATTGTATATAAAAATTTTAACCGCAGCCCATCAGTGACCAAACCAGCATCTCAAATAACGATAAACTTTTGCAAGTTTATAAGAATTATGCCGTATCTTATTATAAATATAGATAAATAACTTTGAATATCAGATATAGTAGACTAAAAACTCATTTTTGTCAACGGGTAATAGCCTGCAAATCAAAAAAGAACACCATCAATATTTAAAAAATGGCAACCTTTGGCAAAACCACACAAAAGGATAGAAGCCACCATCGAAAAGGTTATAAAAACCAGTTGATAAATTCCCCGACATATCTGATAATTTTATCTTTTCATTCCTTACTTTATAACTAAAAATTAATACTATCTTTGCTTTCCTTTGTAATTCAGGTTTTAACAAATAATAAGATATACTAGTCGTGAGCAGACATATTCCGGCTCAACCTTATGGGGCAAAGCAAGCGCAGTTTGACAGGCGTTACCTTGAAATGGCGCAGATCTGGGCAGAAAATTCATACTGTGAACGCCGTAAAGTAGGAGCCCTTATTGTAAAGGACAAAATGATTATTTCCGATGGTTATAATGGCACACCTGCCGGTTTTGAGAACATTTGCGAGGATGAGAACGACAAGACCAAGCCATATGTGCTGCATGCCGAGGCAAACGCCATTACCAAGGTTGCAAAATCGAACAACAGCAGCGAGGGTGCTACGTTATACATAACATCGTCGCCATGTTTGGAATGTGCAAAGCTGATCATTCAGTCGGGTATTATAAGGGTAGTATATTCAGAACAGTATCGCACCCAGGACGGGATTGAACTCCTGAAAAGAGCAGGTATTGAAATAATTCATATCGAAAAATAATTTTGTAAGAATGAGTAATAACAGACGCCGGGTTATCCTTTTCCCTGTTTTTCTTGCGATGGCAACCATTATCGGGATTTTTATCGGCAGATACTATAAAAATCTGCAGACGAACAGCACTTTTTATATTTATCCCCGCGCTGATAAGCTAACCAATATTTTAAACCTCATCGAAAGAGAATATGTTGACCCTGTATTAAAAAACGAATTGGTAGAGGAAGCCATCCCGAAAATACTTCAGGGGCTCGATCCCCATTCACAATATATACCCAAAAGCGAGTTACAGAATGTAAACGAACCGCTCGAAGGTAACTTCTCGGGTATCGGCATTCAATTCAACATGCTTAACGACACGCTTGTTGTAATTAGTGTGATTGCCAACGGCCCTTCTGAAAAAGCCGGTGTGCTGGCGGGCGACAGAATAATTATTGTTGATAAGGATACAGTAGCAGGGGTTTCAATGCAGAGCGACAGTATCGTTAAGAAGCTTCGCGGCCCGAAAGGCACTGATGTCAACATTTTTGTCCACCGAAAAAATGTACCTGAACTCATTCCATTTGATATTACCCGCGATAACATCCCCCTTTACAGTATTGATGTGGGGTACATGGTCTCCGGAAAGACGGGGTTTATAAAAATAAACAAGTTCTCCAGAACTACTTTCGAGGAGTTTACAGAGGCTTTCAATAATCTTCACAGACAGGGCATGAAAAAGCTGATTATTGACCTCAGAAACAACGGCGGGGGCTATATGGTAACCGCTGTTAATATTGCAGACCAGTTTTTGCCCGGAAACGAACTTATCGTGTATACCCAGGGAAATGCCAAAGGCAGGGAGGAGTACCGGTCAAACCCGGGTGGTTATGCCACCGACATAAAACTGGCAATATTAATTGATGAAGGCACCGCCTCTGCAAGCGAAATTCTTGCCGGTGCAATACAGGACAATGACCGGGGAGTAATCATCGGACGCAGGTCATTTGGAAAGGGCCTTGTGCAGGAACAGCGTGAATTTCAGGACGGATCGGCCATAAGGCTCACGATTGCCCGTTACTACACCCCCACCGGGCGCAGTATTCAGAAACCATATGACCATGGCCTCGAAGATTATTATAACGATTTAAACACCCGGTATTTTAATGGTGAATTTCAGTATAAAGACTCCATAAGGTTTACCGATACAGTTAAATATGTTACCCCAAAAGGTAAAATTCTTTTTGGCGGGGGCGGTATTATGCCCGATATATTTGTACCCTTCGACACTGCAGGAGTCACCGACTACCTTATCCAGGTCAGAAACAAAGGCCTTATCTACAAGTTTGCCCTTGACTATGCCGATTTAAACCGGGCAAAACTTGAAAAGCTACAGTCGGCTAAAGATTATGTAAAATATCTTACTGCAAGGAATATTCTCAACCAGTTTGTTGACTATGCCGCTACAGAGGGTGTAAAGCCTGACCAGGAAGAAATAGCTGTGTCGGAGAAGATACTTGAAAACCATTTATGCGCATATATTGCAAGGAACATCATAGACAATAAAGGTTTTTATCCGATAATACAGGATATTGACAATGCATTACAAAAAGCAATCGGTGAACTTTCAGGCAAATAATCAGACAGTGCCCCCAAACTCCATGAGATAGGCTTTGATAAACTCATTAAGGTCGCCGTCGAGCACAGCCTGCACGTTTCCGGTTTCGTAATTGGTACGAAGGTCTTTCACAAGTTTATATGGTTGCATCACATAGCTGCGTATCTGCGAGCCCCATTCTATTTTCTTTTTCTTTCCTTCGACTTCGGCCTGTTTCTCCATCCGTATTCTAAGCTCCATCTCGTACAGGTGCGACCTGAGAATGCGCATGGCATTTTCTCTGTTTTTCAACTGCGACCTTGTTTCTGTGTTTTCCACAGTAATACCTGTTGGCAGGTGCCTTACACGCACCCCTGTCTCTACCTTGTTCACATTTTGTCCTCCTGCGCCACCTGAGCGAAAAGTATCCCAGTCGAGATCGGCAGGGTTGATCACAATCTCAATCTCGTCGTCAACAGCAGGAGAAACAAATACCGATGCAAAAGAGGTGTGCCTGCGGGCGTTCGAATCGAAAGGTGAAATCCTTACAAGCCGGTGTACCCCGTTTTCACTTTTAAGATATCCATAAGCGTATTCACCTTCAAATTCAAGAGTTACCGATTTAACACCTGCATCATCGCCGGCGAGGTAACTTATCTCCTTAACTGTATACCCGTTGCGCTCGCCCCAGCGAATGTACATACGCATAAGCATCTCTGCCCAATCCTGGCTTTCTGTACCCCCTGCCCCGGCATTAATCTTAAGAATACCTCCAAGAGCATCCTCTTCTCTACTGAGCATGTTTTTAAATTCGAGGTCTTCGATAAGATTCAGTATTTTTTCATACTGGTCGCGCACTTCCTGCTCAGAGGCTTCTCCTTCTTTGAAAAAATCCATCAACACCTGAAGATCGTCAAGGTTGGTTTTGATTTTTTCATATGCCTGTGTCCAGAATTTGAGACCGGAAATTGTTTTAAGCTTCTGCTCTGCCTGCTTTGTATCGTTCCAGAAACCGGGTGCCAGCGATTGTCCCTCCCCGTCTTTGATGGCCATTATCTTACCATCAATGTCAAAGATGCCTCCCCAGCGACTGCTCCCGCCTTACAAGGTCTTTGAATTGCTCATTTGTAATCATTTTGTTATGTATTTGAAAAGAGTGCAAATTTATTAAAACTTATTTGTTATAATGAACGATTTTTTGGTATAATTTAGTAATTATCACTTAACCCATTAATGATGGAAATATATGCAATCGTTATTTCGCTTGGCCTGTTGATTTTTTTTTCGCATGCTTTTAACGAACTCTTCGATAAGACAAAAATCCCTAACGTATTGCTATTATTGCTTATCGGGGTTCTTCTCGGCCCGGTGGGAGGAATTGTAAGCAAAGATTTTTTCGGACAACTGGGCAATGTATTTACCACAATCACCCTGATCGTTATTCTTTTTGAAAGCGGATCTGAACTGAAATTCAGCGAAATAAAGAAATCGGTGGGCGCTGCTTCGCTTATCACCTTTATTAATTTCGTTTTTACAATGATCATTGCCTCGGTAGCGGCTAAAATGCTGACAAAGCTCGACTGGCTGAGCTCGGTTTTTTTGGGCGCCATTATCGGGGGTACCTCGTCTGCCGTGGTGATACCTATGGTCAAACAGCTTAAAATGGGAGAAAAAAGCTCAGCCATTCTTTTTCTTGAATCGGCCCTCAGCGATGTTCTTTGCCTGATTGTTGGTCTGGCTGTGCTCGAGGGCATCAAAGCAGGTGCATTAAATGTCGGGATGGTTTTTTCAAAAATGTGGAAGGCTTTTCTTTTTGCAGCGCTCATGGGTTTGGCCGGAGGCCTTATCTGGTCGCTGATAATCAACCTTGTGCGCAGTATAAAAAACTCTATGTTTACATCGCTTGCCTTTCTTTTTGTTATTTACGGCATAGTTGAAATGCTGGAATTTAACGGCGGAATAGCGGCATTATCGTTTGGCATTTTCCTGGGAAACAGCGACCACCTGAATTCAAATAAATCTTTCAAACGGGTATTCAGGTACACCACATCAGGATTTAATATCAATGAGAAGAATTTCTTTTCGGAAATCGTTTTCCTTATGCAGACCTATTTTTTTGTGTATGTAGGCATCAGCCTGCAGTTCGGATCAATCTACCTGTATGGCGTGGGATTGCTGATAGTGGCGCTTATCATCCTGTTTCGCCCCCTGAGTATCAGGCTGCTGATAAAGAAAGACATCTCTGCCACCGAAGTGGCCATTATCTCGGTAATGACCCCCAAAGGACTGGTGGCGGCTGTGCTGGCCTCTATCCCAATGCAGCAGGGAATGTTAAACGGGGACATCATTATGGACCTGGGATATTCGGTTGTATTACTGAGCATTGTAATCTGTTCTGTCCTGGTTTTTATGCTGAGTAAAGACCCGCTGATATTTAAAAAGATGATGAGAAGAAAAACGGGGGAAGTACCACAAGAACCCAATATCAATCAAAACCCCGCGTAAACAATAATTCAGACCGGTTTTTTTCTGAATTATATCGTCAATATCCGTCTTTGTTACCTTTCAAACCCAAAAGCCGGATTGCATGATTAATGGTTTCGGTTTCATATCCTTTAGTGGCAGCAAAGCGAAATAACTTTTGTTTTAACAACAATATGTTGCCGGTTTTTATGGTTTTCATCTTTTTCTGCAACAGCCCTCTAAGGGTTTGCTCATAGTTATCATCATCAATCTTCTGAAGCGCCGACCTGATGATTTCCTCTTCAATACCTTTCATCTTTAATGCATAAGCAATTTTTGTCTTTCCCCAGCCATTCAGTCTGAATTTATCGTTAGCATAACTGCCTGAATAACGTTGCTCATCAACAAACCTGTTCGCAACAAGGTATTTAACAATCTCATCTGTCTGCCTGGCATCAATTTTCCAGCTTTTCAATTTGAGTTTTATATCGGCAACACACTTTTCCTGCATGCTGCAAATTTTCATTAACCTTGCCAATGCTTCCTTATTGGTCATAATACGCGTTTTGGTCCCATTGTTGCTTTAACCATACGGTCTTTTCCGTTAATATCTTTTCTTAAAATGACATCTTTGTAGCCTTTTTCACGATAAAGTTGTACCAGTGCAGCGCCGAAATTTTCATTTATTTCCATATACAAACTTCCATGGTCGTCTAAATGTTCCAAACCGAATTCAGCAATCTTTCTGTAAAAAACCAGAGGATCGTTATCGCTGACATAAAGCGCAGCAGAAGGCTCATAGTCTGTTACATTCTTTTTCATCAGCTTCTTTTCAGACATGGTAACATAGGGGGGATTGCTTACAATTACATTGTATCTGGCGGTATGCACAAAGGGTTGTTTATCGAGGATATCATGCAATGAATAATGAATATCAACGTGATTTATTTTTGCGTTTTCGGAGGCGAGGCTGAGCGCCTGCGCCGAATTATCAATGCCATGAACGACCGCCCCGTGAAGATTTTTTGCCAGGGCAACTGCAATGCTCCCGCTGCCTGTACCTATATCCAGAATGACAGGATGGCTGCCGGAATGGTCTTTGATAATCCAGTCAACCAGTTCTTCGGTCTCCTGTCGCGGTATCAACACATGATGGTTGACACGAAGCATGATTCCAAAAAATTCGGTAAAGCCAAGTATATACTGAATTGGTTTATTTTCAATAAGTTGCCGGACAATATCATGGGTTTGTTGAAAAATATCTTCCGAAACCTTTTCACCGGCCTTCAGATGAATGTCAATTTTACTGTAATTTAGCAAATGGTTAACAATAAGGTACGCCAGCTGACCTGCTTCATTTTCGGGATAAATATCTTTTAAGCTGTCCCTGATAAAACCAGTAAGGTCTGCCAATGTACCGGTAAGTTTTTTCATCAATGAAAAATCTATATGGGCGTTTCGACTTCAAAAATAATTAATCGAAAACATTTCCGGGCATGAAACCTGACGAAATATATATGAACAGGTGCCTCGAACTTGCAAAACTCGCCATTGGCGCGGTTGCACCCAATCCGATGGTAGGGTCGGTAATTGTACACCGCGGTAAGGTTATATCTGAAGGGTTTCATCAATATTACGGGGGAAAACATGCCGAAGCTTCGGCAATTGAAAAGATAAGCGATAAATCAATCCTTAAACAATCTACACTTTATGTAAACCTTGAACCGTGTGCCCACCAAGGCAAAACGCCTCCCTGCGCCATGCTGATTAAACGCTGTGAAATACCCCGTGTAGTTGTAGGCACTGCCGACACCAACCCTGCTGTTGCAGGAAAAGGCATCGCTTACCTCAGGAATGCAGGAATTGATGTAAAAACAGGAATTCTTGAAGACGCTTGCATTGAACTTAACCGAAGGTTCTTTACTTTTCATGCCCTCAGAAGGCCTTATGTTATTTTAAAATGGGCGCAGACAGCAGACGGATATATAGATATTCTAAGAAATCAGGGCGACAATAGAGGGATCAACTGGATATCAAACGAAACTTCAAGGACACTTGTTCACAAATGGCGTAGCGAAGAACAGGCAATTATGGCAGGTACCAATACCGCAAGAATGGACAACCCGAAGCTGAATACCCGCCACTGGTGGGGTAAGAGTCCCATGCGCATTGTAATAGACAAGAAATTATCTCTTCCCGGGCATCTGCATTTATTCGACTGCCAGGTTCACACTATTGTTTTCAACGCACTAAAAAATGATATTGCCTCAGACAACCTTGAATATGTAAAAACAGATTTTGATAAGGATTTTTTGCCTTACATGATGGATTTTTTATTTAAACGGGGAATTCAATCTATGATAGTGGAAGGAGGAAAACACCTGACTGAAAGCTTCATTAAAGCTAACCTGTGGGACGAAGGGAGGGTTTTTATCGGACAGAAACAGTTTAAATCAGGGTTAAAGGCCCCCGATACAGGAAAAGAGCCGGTTGAACAGATTTCCATCCAGGAAGATATGTTGCTGGTTTACAAAAATTATGCTTTGTTCCGCGATCAAATCAAAAACGCTATCAGGCAAATTGACTTGAAATAAAACGGATATGATCGAATATCAGAATTTTATTGAACACATAACAATAATTTATTTCCAAATGTTAATCCCTTATCAGATATTTAATGGATGTTTTAAAGTTGGTGTAGTGAATGTATTTTTGGTTTTCCATCCAAAGAACAATCTCTTTTGAATCTGCTGATATGCCTCTTGGAATATAAGGCCGTACATTATCATATTCTGAGTTTTCTGTAATGGCCTCTGTCTCCCATGATTTCCCTTTATTTTCTGTTTCCCGGCGCTCGATCTCAAACACACCATTTATTTGTCTCGACAGGTAAACAACATTGGCATTACCGGGATGAATACTCATACCACCAAAATAATGAGGTTCCGGCTCTTTTTTTTCTTCCGGTGTTTGTGGAAACCATTTTCCGGAATCACATATTTTATTATCTATCCATCCTTTTTCAGTATAACGTGCATACCAATATTCATGGGAGGTTTCTTTAGGGCTTCGGGTGTATAGGATAACCGGATTATTTTCGTTGTCCTGACCAATATCTGCAATCCAGGCACGTCCCTGTTCGGGATTTGATGTATAAACAACCGAAGCATCCTCAGGCTCAAAAGGGAGTTGTTCCATGGTACAGATTTGTTCACCGTTGGCTTTGTAAAATGCTCCATTCTCGTAATAGACATAATATACGCAGTTGGTTGGTTCATCGCGTGGGTGGCCATCTGTAAATACGATATGGATTTTTGATTTGCCATCGGAGAAATATTTAACGTAAGGCCTGTTGTTATGGTCAAAAGGATAGTTGGTAATAAACACCCTGCTTTTCGTCCATGTTTTACCATTATCGTCAGACCACATCATATTTGGTTTAAAGCCGGTCCATCTACCGAAACAATAAATTCTGTTGTTTTCATTTTCTAAACGGAAAGGATTGGCATAAGTCATGGTTGCCCGGGGAAACTTTTCCAACTCCTGGTCACTTAAGGGATGAATCATTTGTGCACCTGAAAAATCAAAATCGCCTTTTGGGGCTGTCAGGTAATTTATAAACAAATCTTTCCTGCTATGGCGCGTGTACATTACAATAACCTCGCCTGAAGCTGTAGTTGTAAAAGCAGGATTATCATGATCATCGGCTTCCAGCAAATAATACAATTCACTTGTTTCAACCTTGTTTTCGGCTGTATTTAGTTTTGCTGCCTCAATGGTTCCGTTCGATTTTACCCATCCGGTAATTATATCATCGCCAACCATTATTGCCCGGGGGTCAGAAAACCAGCACCAGGTACCGTCTTTTGTGAGGTATTCAATTTTTGATTGCCCAATAATCTGACCAAAAACAGTCACAGAAAATAGTATAAGGAATAGGGTTCTTTTAAAAGTCGATAATTTCATTTTGTTCTGATTTAATACTTCTTATTCGTTGTTATTATTTTGGCTTTCGATAAATTTAACCATCTCTGTTGCCGCAAGTAAAAATGCCCCTACACCAAAATCTGCCGTTGAGTGACTATCAATAATCTGCCCGGGGACAGCTTTCTCTCCAATTGGCTGAACATAGCCTAAAGTGCCATTGTTTTGCACGGCAGTTTCTGCCAGATATTTCCATCCTTTTGCAGCAACAGGGGTATACGTTTCTTTGTTTAAAATGCCATTGTTCATTCCCCAAAGCATACCAAAGGTAAAAAAGGCTGTTCCACTTGTTTCAGGACCGGGTGCCTGTTCCGGGTCTAAGATACTGCGTGTCCAATATCCATCAAGCTGTTGTGAGGATTTTAAAGTTTTGGCCATTTTCGTAAATACTTCAACATACTCAGGGTAATGAGCGTCTGATGGCGGTAGTTTGTCTAATGTTTGGGCTAAAGCTGCAAATACCCATCCGTTACCTCTCGACCAAAAGTCTTTTTTACCAGTATTGGTTTTGTGCCCGGGGTAAATATATTTTGCATCACGGAACAACAAACCGGTCTCATCATCATATGCCTCTTTTAAAGTATAGCTGTAATACTCATTAAGTTTTTCCAGATAAATTTCATCTTGCGTCAACTCGTACATACGGGGCATTACTGGCATCACCATAAAAAGGCCGTCAATCCACCACCAATATTTATTTTCATCGGTAGATACCTGATAAGCCATTACTTCTATTGCACGGGCCACCTTATGCTCTTCAGGTTTCATGTGGTACAAATCAATATAAACCTGAAAACAAGCTTGCCAATCTCCAAACAGAACATATTCATCTGTTTCTCCATAAGAGAATTTCCATTCTTCCGGGTTGTTTGATTTTGCACCTGCCCATAGGTTGTTTTCAGCCCAACTTAGCGTATAATCCAGATAGTTTTCGTTCTTAGTAAGCTGATAAGCAGCCAGATTACCGATATGATAAGTTGCAGGATGCCAAAAGGGACTTTGTTTCATAACATCATGTTCTGCCTGCCACTTGTTATTAACTCTCGATAATATCTCCAATACATTTTCTTTTGATGGAAGATCATTATTCCTCTTTGGTGAACTGGAGCATTCGCCTAAGGCAATTATCAATCCCAATGCTAATACAGCTTTTGATTTCATTATATATCATTATTAAACGAGTAAAATATATTTCGTCTCCCGTTCAACGGGAGACAGCATATTGCTGATGCCAGCTGTTGCCTGTTGTTTTATTTTAAATTCATTTGGGTGAAAAATAATCTAATATTTTCTTGTAATTATCCTGAGCCGAAAGACAAGTATTAATTAAAACACCCTTCACCTATCATTGTATGGTCTTATTTGTTTAATATACAATTGACGATTCTTACCGTCAAGTTTAAACTCAATATCATAACCCAATCTTGTATAAGCCCAAGGCTCCACTTCTGGTCCTGCAAAATGTCTTTTAATTATCTCAAGTTGATTAGCAAGGTTTTGAATTTCGGCTTCAGACATAACTAACTTATTATCATTTAAATTTGAATAGGTAATTACGTCAATAACAATTTTGTCCAGATAAATTCTATTTGATTTTTCAGGAAAACATAAAAATTGATCACAAATTACACCTGAGTGGGGTTTCACTACCTTTTCATTTCCCAATTGAGCATTCACAAGAAATCCGTTACTGTTTTTTCTGTAGATATTCTTTGTAATAGCAACGCCGTTAACTTTTTCTTTGGGAAACGATCTGTGAACAAGAATACCCATTGCAACATTTTTTTGATCAATATGATAATATTCTCTTTCATTAAAAGCCTGATCTGACCAATTACTTGCCCAAACCAATTGGATTGCTTTTTCAATCGATTTCTTCCTGCTATTCAATTTGCCTGTCTCTGAAGTATAAAGTCCGGCGCCAGAAAAACCCTCAATATCTTCGGCATTGGTTGATGAACGGAATCTGAATTTTTTATAGTTACCCGAAGAGATTATTTTATTCTCAATTTCATAGATTAATGTTTTACTTATTTTGGTTTTTCCTATTCTCATTCTGATTTTTGCAAGTTTTCTACTAAGAATTTTTTGGTTCTCTGGTTTTGTTTCAATGAGTTTATGAATAAGTTTTTTTGCATTTGATTTTTCTATATGTTGTGCATAGAAATAAAAAGGGATTGCAAAAGCTGACTCTGGAGTTTTAAAATCAGCAATTTTACTCAAATGATAAAGTTCGCCGAAATTTGCAGCTTTACTACCGACAAATGACGATGATGATAAATTTAAATCTTCAATATCTATTAAAGAATCAACATTAAGATTCAATTCGAGGTCAATAACCCTTGACTGTTTTTGAAAAAATTCTGAAGAGTCCAATTCTATGAGAAATGTATCTGCTTTAACGGTTAGGCAAATCTGTTTGCCTATATACTGAGTAATATTCTTATCATTAAATATATTTGTATATGCACAAATTGGGATTTTTCGGTTTAAACCTAATATTGAAATATGACTTAAAGGAGTTTGAAATTCGTTAACAATAACTCCTGCAACCGGCGGTAAATAATTTGGAATGGTTTTTAGAATAAGAATGTCGTTTGTACTGATTTGAGTATTTTTAGCTTTACTATTATCATATAATCGCAGAATACCTGTATTCTTATATTTACTTACTGCCTGATAGCTTAAAACTCCATAAATCTCAAATGGACTAATTGTTAGAATTTTTTCATTTAAATCTTCAGTGATGTTTTGAAGCCTTGGACTGTTTGTGATAAAGTAGATGCCTTCATTATGGAGAAAGTTTTTTTTAACCAAGTCAAAAATTTGAATAATATGCTCCTTTGACATTAAATCAGTTGGAGATATTTCTAATACGTACTTATTAAGCGATTGAAAGAAATTTAAGTTCGCCAAAAGGTATTTTCTTTCTGCCCCATTGGAATAATTGCGTTTTAAAAAATTTCCTAATCCATCTGAAAAATTAAGTTCCTTTTCACAAAACTCGAAATGATTTTTATAATCGCCAGCATTTATGAAATATAAATTGTAGTTGTTTAAATCATATACAATTTTCACAGCTTTCACATTTCCATATTTATTTGCAAGCGGAGCGCCACATAAATTTTCAAAATCCACAGTTGATTTTAATTCTGTTAAATAAGATTGTGAAAAAATATAAATCGAAAATAAAAGCAATATGTTGAGAAGAGTTATGCGTTTATTCATTAATAGGTGTTTTGTGTTTTACTAATGTTTGGCATTAGTCATTTCTTAATCTTATCCACGGTTATAACCCTAAATATATTTGAATTTATGGTTATTCTAATGTTATTCCCTGTATTTGTCATGTAATAATTCTTTCCTGTCTTTGTGAAAAATGTTAACGGCTGGCATTTCTTGATTTCAGATAAGTTTCCGGAGTGAAAATACCTAATTCACTATTTCTATAATCCTTTAAATTCCTTGTCAATATTAAATCAATATTTCCATTATTGACAGCGCAATAATTTTGTAAACCATCTTCAAAATCCTTAAATCCAGAATTTAAAGCATTCTCAACAACTTTCCTGTCCATTTGTATAACTTCTGTGATTTCAAGTAGTTGTCTTAATTTCTCAATTACTTTTTCATGTTTCGCAGTCTGGCGTAATAAATAATAAACGTTACTATAAATTAATGGTGTTAGAAATCCAATGATCGTTTTAGTTTCACACATTGAAAGAATAGTTGATGAATATTCAGCAAAAGGTTTCCTATCAAAATATAAGTCCAAGATTACGTCAGAATCAATTAATACTCTATCCATTTTATAAGTATTTTTCGGTTAGGGCTTTGGTCAATTCTTTTTTATAATCAAAATCCTTGGGGGCTTTGAATGAACCTCTTAAAGAATCTGTTATTGGTGTTGATTCTGATTTTAACACACCTTCTTCTTTTACAATTGCTTTAAAATAATTTTCAACGATATCAGAAAGACTACGTCCTTTACCTTTAGCATACTCTTTAGCTTTTTCTATCAAAGTTTGCTCTATTGTCAGTGTTAATTTAGTATTCATATCCGGTCTTTTTTTAAACCAATTTGTTTTTCAAATATACAAATATTTCGTATGACGTACAAATTTTTTGATTTACACACGTGTAGTAATTTTGCTTGCCGCTACAAAAACATCTAAATATATGTAGATGTGGTTCAAAAGGTACAAGTATTTCGCATAGCATTAGTTTGAGTTTTTGTGACAGTACAATTGTGCATCACAGGTTTTATTTAATAGCAAAGAAATGGTATGAATAATGCATGATAATTTACTGTTTATTAACTTTTTTAAAGAACCGCTCCTCCCCTTAAACTGAGACAAACACCCATAATGTTTATAATGAGGATATTATAATATTTCATTTTATTTAGTTGAATTAAATAATTTTGTATATTTGAACCTGAATAGTTGTTTCCGCCGCTAAGAGTAATGAAAGATATTTTTGATGTATAAATGTTAGAAAAACAACAATAACAGTCATGAAAAAGTACTTACTTCTTTCTTTATTTTTAGTCTGCCTGCCCCTGCAAATGTTCCCACAGAACGCCAAACAGTTTTTCAAGGCAGGAATGAACTTTAAAGAATCGAATAACCACAAGGATGCCATCGAACAGTTTACAACAGCTATTTCTCTTGACCCCGACTATACAGATGCCTATCTGGAAAGGGCTTATGCCTATGAATACACCAATCAGTTGAACCTGGCTGCAGAAGACCTGAAAAGGGCCCTTGTCTTTGAAACCAAAACACCTGAAATATATTATAATGCTGCAAGAATCTGCCATAAGACAGAAAATTATCAGGAAGCAGCCACTCTACTTGAAAAAGCCCTTGAATTGCGTAATAAATACATCGAGGCTTATCAGTTGCAGGTAAATGTAATGCTTAAGCTGAATAAGGCCCAGGAAGCCCAGCTTGCTGCCCGTAAAGCCCTGGCGCTTAAAGATAACGATCTGAACCATTACCTGATGGGACAGGTTGCCGAGAAGATGAATAACCTTAACCTTGCAGAAGAGGAGTATGGGAAAGCCATCGCAAGAAACAAGAAATTTATAGAAGCATATATCGCACTTGGCAGCCTGAGAACAAAACTCAACAAACACGACGAGGCCATTACAGACTGCAACACGGCCATAAGCCTCAACCCGAACAACACAGAAGCATATCTTGTAAGAAGCCGCGTATATGTGAAAAAACTCGATTACCCCCGGGCCATTGATGATATTTCAAGAAATATACTTTTGAAGCCCGACGATAAAGAGATGTATTTTATCAGGGGAGGCTACTACCAGGAATTTACCCAGCATCAGAATGCCATTAACGATTTTACCAAGGTTATCCTTTTAGACGACAAATTCTCTGAAGCATACTACAAAAGAGCCTATTCATATGAACAGATTGGCAATTTTAAGGCAGCTATTAAAGATTATCAGGTTCTCACAAAACTCTCGGAATACGATGTTACTGCCAAAAAATTACTTGATTCAGCCAATGAAAGGCTTTTTGAACTTAACCGTGAAAACAACAATCCGGAAATTACAGTGAATGATCCTGAACCCTTCGGCCACAATGTGATAAAAGTACCACGAAATAAAAGTGACCTCGCGGTGAAAGGCAAAGTATTTGACGAAAGCGAACTTAAATCGCTGAAAATAAACAGCCTTAATGTTCCGTTTATAAAGAATGAAGACAAATATGAATTCTTTGCCACCATTGATGTATCTAAACTTGATATGATCACCATTGTCGCAATGGATATCTATGATAATCTTCACACCGCCAACTACATGATTGAACGCACAGAAATTGATCCCCCGAAAATTGCCATTCTTGCCCCCTATGCCTCAGACAATGGCGAAATATTTCTCGAAACGAATGATGCGTCCATTTATATAGAAGGGAAAATTGCAGATGAAAGCAACATAAAAACTATTTTTATTGAAGGTGTATCTGCGAGTTTTAAAGTCAACGACCTCAACCCGCAATTTACTGCCAACATCAACATCGTTAACAAAAATAAATTTACGGTTAAGGCCATTGATATCTATGGAAATGAAACCCAACAGGATTTCATCCTGAACCGTGAGGGAATTTCACTGCTTGAAAACAACCCGATGGGTAAAACATGGGTTATTTTTGTTGAAAACTCAGACTACGAATCTTTCCCAAGCCTTGACGGGCCATCCAAAGATGTAACCCTCATGCGCTCTGCCCTTGCCAGATACGATGTTCATAAAATCATTCATAAAAAAAACCTGACCAAAAAAGAGTTGGAGAAATTTTTCTCCATAGAACTTAGAGACCTTATAAGAAGCAACCGGGTAGAGGCTTTGCTGGTATGGTATGCCGGGCATGGTAAATTCATCAACGAAACCGGTTACTGGATACCCGTGGATGCAAAACGTGATGACGAATTCACATATTTCAACATCAGCGCACTGAGGGCATCGCTTCAGTCTTATTCAAACATAGTTACCCACGTGCTCGTCGTAACCGACGCCTGCGAGTCAGGCCCCACATTTTACCAGGCCATGCGCGAGGTACCAAGAGAAAGAGATTGCAGTGACTGGACATCCACCCGGCTGAAATCTTCCCAGGTTTTATCTTCTGCAGGCTATGAACTTGCTGTTGACAACTCGCAGTTTACCAGGACTTTTGCCAATACCCTGGCCAACAACCCCAATGCCTGTATACCAATTGAGACCATTGTAGTAAAGGTAACCACTGCTGTAAGCCAGAACAACCAGCAGAAGCCCAAGTTTGGCAAGATTTCGGGACTTGAAGATGAAGACGGGACATTCTTTTTTATCTCGAAAAATTAATACTCCCTAAATGATTTACAATCATTTAACAGGTATGAGAATTATTCGTCCTGCCGGGTTAATAATTTTTTTATTGGCTACCCTTTTTATTGTGCATTCTGTAAATGCACAAACCTTTTTTTTCGATAATTACGGGCCGGAACAGGAACTCGGGTCATCAAAGATATTTTCTATTATTCAGGCACACGACGGGTATATCTGGCTGGGGACCCAGTCGGGCGCCACAAAATTCGACGGCATAAATTTTATTAATTACACTTCAAATAAAAACGGTCTGGCATCAAAGGGTGTACGTGTGATTTTTGAAGACCGGAACCATAACATCTGGTTCGGCCATGAAGGCGGAGGCCTCACCAGGTATAACGGTAAAAAATTCGAAAGCTTCTATATAACAGATACACTGCCCGATTTGAATATTACCTCTATCATCAATGACAACAAAGGAACAATCTGGATAAGCACCTCAATGGATGGTGTATATCGTATATTAAACCCTGCCAAAGAAAAAAACAGCCTTAAATATGTTCATTATAAAGGAAACCGAATTGGCGACAGGGTTTACAGCAGTTTGCTTCTCTCAGACGGGAAGATTTTTTTTGTAACCGACCTGGGGATTAAAATGTACCTTCCGGAAGAAAATACTTTCCGGTCATATCTGCCAAAGGGCCTTGACACCTATTTTGCCATATCGGAATTATTTGAAGACTCTGAAAAAAATCTTTGGTTTGGCACTTATAACGGAGGACTTTATAAATTAGACCATAACACCAATAAATTTAAATTCTATGACACAAGAGCCGGACTTGCAACAAACTGGATATCAAGCATAACAGAAGACAAATCAGGCGATATCTGGACAGGGCACTGGGACCAGTCTGATAAGGGGGGAATAACTCGAATTGGTAAAAACGGGGACATCAAAGTGTTCAACAAATCAAACGGCTTTAAAGATTTGAAAATCTGGAGTATCTTATGTGATAAAGAAAATAATATTCTTATCGGAACCACCGACCATGGGCTGTATATTTATAAAGGCGAACTGTTTACATCGTATACTTCGGCCAACGGACTGGCAAACGACCAGGTTTTTACTATAGCAGAAGATGCAGAAAACCTTAAATGGTTCGGCACAAACGGGGGTATATCGGTATTTCATCCCGAAGAAAAACATTTTACGCATTTTAATGAATCAGGCAATCATATAAGCGACCAGATAAGGTTCCTGAAAAAAGACCACCGCAATGATATCTGGATTGGTACGGCAGACCAGGGAGTGATAAAGTACAATGCGGCAAAAAAAACATTTGAATACCAGAACATCATCAACAACCAGTTTCCGACATACAGAAATAATTATCTCTGGGAAGTAACCGCCCTCGCTACAGATAAAAAAGACAATGTATGGATTGGCACCATTGACCTGCTGCTTAAATACAATATTGCAGAACAAACCATAGTAAATATTACCCAGGAAGACGGTCTTCCGAACAATAACATCACTGCACTGTATGTTGACTCCAGAGATGATTTATGGGTTGGTACAAGGCTGGGGGTAGTTAAAATAGCCGGAGATAAATTTTTCTATCCCCCGCTTGGAGATGTCATAGCCACAAGTATTGCCGAAGATAATAATAGCCGGATTTGGTTTGGCACCGAAGAACGCGGAGTGATTTCACTTACTGACACCTCATTGCACTCTTATTCCACAAGCGATGGTTTATTGGCCGACCGTATCAACTTTATTATTGTTGACAGATATAACGCTGTATATGTAGGGACCAACCAGGGGTTGAACAAAATAATTCCCGATGAAAACAAAATATTTACCTATACGAAAAGAAGCGGCTTTACAGGCATTGAAACCCGTAAAAATGCAGCATACCATGATGTTTCGGGAAAACTATGGTTTGGAACTGCCAACGGAGTAATTAGTTTAGACCCTGTTTTACAGGACAAAACCATATCAGAGCCACTTACACATATAAACCGCCTTGTGGTAAATGGCGAAGAAATACCTTTAACACCCGGGGTATGGTTATCTCCCAATCAAAAAAGAATACATTTTTATTATTCAAGTATTTGCCTGGCAGACCCCGAGGCAGTGCGGTACAAGATAATGCTCGAAGGATTTGACCCGGAATGGATAGACATGGAAAAGATCAATAATCACAGTTACTCGCTTTCACCCGGAAGATATACCTTTAAAGTAATAGCCCGCGATAATAAAGGAAACTGGAACAGCAAACCGGCAACATTCGGTTTCAGGGTACTGGCGCCGGTTTACCGGCGCGCATGGTTTATCGTTTCTATGGTATTTCTGTTTGCATTTGGAGTCTTCAGTTACATTAAAATTCGTGAAAAAAATCTGGTACGTGAAAAAAGAAACCTCGAAAACAAAGTAAATGAAAGGACAAACGAACTTTCTGCCGCAAACGAACAACTTGCCGTAAGAAACAAAGATATAACCGACAGTATTAAATATGCCAAACGGATACAGTTTGCTATTCTGCCCCCTGATATCCCTTTCAGCGATACCTTTATTTTTTTCAGGCCGAAAGATATTGTTAGCGGCGATTTTTACTGGCTTACCAAACACAAAGGCATAGAATTTATTGCCGCGGTTGATTGCACAGGCCACGGGGTTCCAGGGGCATTTATGTCGTTCATAGGGTATACCTCGCTGAATAAAATCATAATGGAGCAACGGGTTTACGAGCCTGCCGAGATACTTAACCGGCTCAACGAGGAGGTTGCATCAACGTTGCATCAGAAAGGTCAGGATATTGTGAACGACGGAATGGACATTGCACTTGTCTGTTATCACCCCGATACCCACACCCTGCAATATTCCGGCGCTTTTAACCCGCTCTGGCTTATTAGAAACGGGCAGCTTATCGAAACCAAAGCAAACAGGTTTGCCATCGGACGTTCAACAGGCTCTGAGAACCGGTTTACCAACCACACCATAAAAATTGAAAAAGGCGATTTCATCTATCTTTTTACCGATGGCTACAGCGACCAGTTCGGCGGACCGGAAGGAAAAAAATATAAAACAGCGAATTTTAAAGAGCAGCTTGTTTCGATTCATTCAAAACATGTTGATGACCAGCGCGATTTACTCGAGAAAAACATCGAAAAATGGAGAGGAGAATACGACCAGATAGATGATATGCTGATAATCGGCAGAAGGTTTTCCTGATCAGCTTACATTTGATAATACCCTTACTGCAACCAGCGATTTAACCGCCTGGTATATACCTTCGCAATCGTAACCGCACCTGATGTATTGTTCCTGCTGAGAGCCCTGCTCAATATAGTTATCGGGCACACCAAGTCTTTTAACCACTGCCTGGTATCCGTTATCGCACATAAACTCAGTTACCGCGCTTCCGAAACCTCCGACAACAGTGCCGTCTTCGACAGTAACAATTTTCTTAAAGTTCCTGAACACATAATGTAAACATTCTGCATCAAGGGGTTTTACAAAGCGCATATCGTAATGCGCCGCGCTAATATTATCTGCTTCAAGCCTTAACAATGCTTCCTGTGCAAAATTACCTACATGGCCAATGGTAAGAATGGCAATATCGCGCCCTTTTTGTAATTCGCGTGCCTTGCCAACAGGTATTTCCCTGAAAGGTTGCCGCCAGTTTATCATTACACCCGAACCCCTGGGATAACGTATAGAAAAAGGGCCGTGGTTTTTAAGCTGTGCAGTATACATCATGTTACGCAACTCTTCTTCGTTCATTGGTGAGGCAACAATAATATCGGGAATACACCGCATATAGGCCAGGTCATATACTCCCTGGTGTGTTGGGCCATCAGGGCCAACGAGACCACCCCTGTCAAGACAGAATACAACAGGGAGGTTTTGTAGCGCAACATCGTGAATTACCTGATCATAAGCCCGTTGCATGAATGTTGAGTAAATATTACAGAAAGGTATAAGCCCCTGCGATGCCAACCCGGCCGAAAATGTCACAGCATGTTGTTCTGCAATGCCAACATCGAAAGTCCTTTCGGGCATAGCATCCATCATCATCTTAAGCGAACATCCGGTGGGCATGGCCGGTGTAATGGCCACTATCCGATCGTTCTGAAGGGCAAGTTCAAGCACCGTTTCACCAAAAACATCCTGATATAATGGTGGTTGAGGTTTTTCTTTTCCCCGCATCAGGAATTCGCCTGTCTTCTTGTCAAATATACCGGGAGAATGAAATGCAGTCTGGTTAAGCTCAGCCTGTTTAAAACCTTTGCCTTTTTTTGTTAATACATGCAATAATTTAGGCCCCGAAATACTCTTTAAATCTTCGAGTATATTGGCAAGGTGTACAACATCGTGCCCGTCAACAGGGCCAAAATATCGGAAATTCAATGACTCAAACAGGTTGCTTTGCTTGAGGAGGACAGATTTCAGGCCGTTTTCAAGCTTTTGAGCATATTCGCGTGCATGAGGTGCTATTTTATTGATCTTCCCAAGCAGGTGCCATATATCTCCTTTTAACCTGTTATATGTCTTTGAGGTGGTGATGTCTGTAAGGTATTCTTTTAATGCCCCTACATTCGGGTCTATGGCAATATTATTGTCGTTAAGGATAACGAGCAGATCGGTGCCACTCATTCCGGTGTTATTCAAGCCTTCAAATGCAAGGCCGCCGGTAAGCGACCCGTCTCCGATTACTGCCACTACATTGCGTTTGATACCCTTTTGACGGTCGGCGGTAGCAATACCCAGCGCCGCGGAAATAGAAGTTGCAGAGTGGCCCGTGCCAAAGGAGTCGTAATCGCTTTCAGAGATACGCGGAAAACCGCTAATGCCCCCTGTCTTGCGGTTGGTATGAAATATTTGTCTTCTTCCGGTTAGAATTTTATGCCCGTAAGCCTGATGTCCTACATCCCAGATAATCTGGTCGAAAGGTGTGTCGAGCACATAATGCAGCGCTACAGTAAGTTCCACGACTCCAAGGCTTGCACCAAAATGGCCGGGATTAGCCGACACCACATCAATTATGTATTGTCTAAGTTCCCTGCTTACCTCTATCAGGTCTTCAATTTTAAGTTTCTTTAAATCAGAAGGAAACTCAATCTTATCGAGAAAATCATAAGAGATGTCCGACATCTTCGCAAAAAATTATAGCGGCAAAGTTAATAATTATTATTCACTTTTCTTGAGTGTTTAACCTTCATGTTGTATCTTCAATCTTTCTGTCGGACAGACGATGATCAAATATTTTTTATTTTATTGCGTTTCTATCATAAACCGAAAAATTATAGCCATGAAGCTCAGATTATATTTATTTTATGTTTTAGCCATAGTAATGATTTCTTGCGTGCCCCCCAGCCAGTTCAGAGAAACACAGAATTTAAGCCAGGACTGCCGGGAGGAACGCGATTTACTCGTGTCGAGAAATGAAAAACTTGCGGTAGAGAATACCGAGCTGAAGGCCAAACTGGCCCTGCAGGGGGAGAATGCCGAAGAACTTGCAAGAGGCAGCGAACAAAGCAGGGAAGAGATATCACAGCTTAGAAGACAGCTGGAACAAGTAACCCAGCAGTATAACGACCTCAAAAAAGCACAAAACGACCTTTTAACCGGCAGCGCCACTGAAACCCGTAAGTTGCTAAGTCAGTTACAATCTACCCAGAGCGACCTTCAGAAACGTGAAGACCAGTTAAACATACTATCACAAAGTGTTGATGAAAAGAAGAGAAACCTTGATGCCCTGCAGGCAGAAATGAACAGAAAAAATGCCCGGCTCAATGAACTGGAGCGGATTCTTGCCAGAAAAGATTCTGCGGTAAATGCCCTGAGACAGAAAGTGTCAGCCGCCCTTATGGGCTTTGAAAACCAGGGATTGACGGTGACACAGAAGAACGGAAAGGTATATGTATCGCTCGATGAAAAACTGCTGTTTAAAAGTGGCAGCACCGAGGTAGATGCCAAAGGAGTGTCTGCATTAAAAAACTTAGCCAGGGTACTCGAACAGAACCCCGATATCAATATACAAATCGAAGGCCATACCGATGATGTGCCCGTTATTAAAGGAACATCTTACAAAGACAACTGGGACCTGAGCGTACAGCGTGCCACTTCGATTGTAAGGATTCTGCTCAGCGGTACCAACATTAACCCGAAACGCCTGCTTGCATCGGGGCGCGGTGAGTTTATGCCCGTAGAACCTGCCAAAACAGCTGAAGCCCGGCAGAAAAACCGGCGCACCGAAATCATTCTCACCCCAAAACTTGACGAGCTGTTTAAAATACTTGAAACCAATTAATATCTTCAAAATCATACCTCTCTGATGCTGTATGATGTGTATAATTTTCTTTCGAAACTAACATTCGGCAAAGTAGCCAATTACCTGAAATTAAGACTTTCATATGCATTATCGCTGCTTTTCAGAAAACCAATAATCTGGGGTTGCCCGGCATTTGCAACCATTGAACCTGTTAACTTCTGCAATCTGAAATGCCCGGAATGCCCGGTTGGCAACGGTACACTAACCCGCGAAAAAGGATTGATTAAACCAGAATTGTTCAGGCTGATAACAGACAGCCTTTCGGGTAACCTGTTATGGCTGATGCTTTATTTCGAAGGCGAGCCTTTCCTGCATCAATCTCTCTCTGAACTCATCAGATATGCATCATCAAAAAAAATATATACCGTAGTGTCTACCAACGGTCATTACCTTGATGAAGCAAATGCCCAAAAAATCATTGATTCGGGACTCGACCGGATTATTATCTCGCTTGATGGCGCCGACCAGGAAACTTATTCGGTTTACCGCAGAGGAGGGGATTTTAACACAGTGGTTGCCGGAATAAAAAACCTTACCAGGCTAAAGAAAGAGAACCATGTAAAGAAACCCTTAATAATTATACAATGCCTGATAATGAAACATACTGAAAACCAATTTGATAAAATAAGATTACTGCGCAAAGAGCTGGGTGTTGACAAAGTGGTCTTTAAAACCTTACAGGTAACAGACTTTAAAAAAAACCTGCACCTGTTGCCTGAAAACAAAAATTTGTCACGCTACAAAATTTCTAAAGGAGAACACTATTCACTAAAGAAAAAAATGTCCAACCATTGCCACCGTATCTGGGACACCATTGTCTTTCTGCAAAATGGCACCACGGTTCCTTGTTGTTTTGACAAAGACGCAGCCTTTGAAACAGGACAATTTCCCCGACAGACATTATTGGAAATCTGGAAAGGTGAGAAGCTTAACCGGTTTAGAAAACAAATACTTCATTCACGTGATACAATTCAAATGTGTGAGAATTGTGCCGAATGAGCGAATTAATGTCCTCATTATTAGGTAACAGGCAAAAATTCTAACCGAATAGGCGGAAATGTAGTGGCACAAATAAATCTTGTCTATGCTATTACATTGATATTATGACTTTTTGAAATTTTAACTGTCAAACTCGGGAAAAACATTTCTTTACTTTCCTAAAGTTTAGTCCTGCAAAATTGTCACTGCAATAATATTCATTATAACCTGTAACCCTTTTAAATAAAGTAATTCTCCCCCTTATTTTTATTTAGACTGAATATAAATTATCAATCAAACTAAAAAAAGTTATCATTCTTCTTTACCTGAATGCTATTTTTTTATATCGTTGTATAAAGATTCATTTTCTGAAAGGGTGAATCAGGTGAAATAATTCTTTTACATTTTTTCAAAACTAATTACAGCGCTATGAGAACCACACTAATCGTATGGCTGTTGGTAATGATAACAGCCGGGGTAACAAAAAGCCAGACCATATATTATGGTTATGATGCATCGGGTAACCGAACATCACGTTCCATTACTTTGCAAAAATCCACTCAGCAGAACAATCAAAACGAACAGCAAAAATTTGCCGACAGGCTGGGAGAACAGGATATTTTGATTTATCCCAACCCGGTTAAAAGTGAAGTATTGATTGAAATACCGTCTTTAAAAGCGGACGAATTTGCCGCACTTACCATTTACGACCAGGGCAGCCGGTTGATTTACCAGAACGAAAAAGCGCAATGCCATACTTCGGTAAATCTTTCAGACAAGGTTGCCGGCATCTACTTCCTGATTATCCGTATCGGGCAAGAAACCACCCAATGGAAAATTATCAAAGAGTAACCCGCTTTTCCCCTCCTTTTGAAGGAGGGGCCGGGGTGGTTCTCTCCCCTCCTATTTTAAGGAGGACCGGGGTGGTTCCAACTCCCCTCCTTCAAAAGGAGCGCCGGGGTGGTACCAACTCCCCTCCTTTTGAAGGAGGGGCAGGGGTGGTTTCTCTGCTTACCACTATCGCATGCTCATAACCGCCATAATCCGGATAACGCAGGAAAAGGAAAAATAATGAACAAAACAACCTAAAACAAAATACAATGAAAAACACTATCATTTTATCAGCCGCGATTATTTTTACCATATGTTTTACCTCCAATGCCCAGATAAGGGTTGCCAGCAATAACAATGTAGGAGTCGGTGTTGATAACCCTGTAAGCAAGTTTGCCATAGGAGGTGTTGGAAATTCATATTCCAAGGCATATATTTTTAATTCAAATATAACAGCAAGTTCAAGGGGATTAGAGGTATACCAGGCCAAGGTAAGCAGTTCGTGGGGATATGGGCTGGTGACAAGCGTAGAGCAGGGTTCGAACAGCGGAATAATTGTAGGTCTATACAGTTCGGCATATCGTGGAAGTACTCCTACCATCACTGGACATAGTTATGGAGTCCTTGCATACGCTGGAAATGCTACCAGTGGATGGAATCACGCCGTCTCAGGACAGTTACTTGGATCAAATAACGGGGCTGCAATATATGGTATAGTACCCGGGAAAAGTGGTTTTGCATTAACTGATATCTGGGCAGGTTATTTCAGGGGAAAAGTTTACGCCGAGGAAGGATTATGGACATCAAGTGTAAATTATATTTCTGATATCAATCTGAAAAAAGATATTAAGTTGTTAGATAAAGGGAATATTGAGAAGTTGAAAAGTTTACAGGCGATTAAATTTAAAATCAAAAGTCCTTTTGAGCTTGAGAACTTCAACAGCAAACCAGGTATGGATACAATTTCTCAAGCTTCGATACAAAGAGAGTTAAACGATCCCATTTATAACCAGGAACATATAGGTTTAAGCGCACAGGATATACAGTTGGTATATCCGGAATTGGTAAAAACAGATAATGAAGGAACCCTGGCTGTTGATTATATTAGTATGATACCAATTCTTGTTGAAGCTATTAAAGAGCAGCAGGCTAAAATTGATGAATTGCAGGCACAGGTTGCCAAATTAGCCGGTACCAAACCAAAATAAATGCACCGAACCCTTCCCCTCCCATCAGGAAGGAAAGGGAAAGGTTGTTAAACTGACCTCCCAAACCCTCCTGAAAGGAGGGCTTAAGTCCCTCTCCTTGGAGGAGAGGGATTTAGGGTGAGGTCAGAGAAAATTCCAACACCAAAAAACCAGCACAATGAAAAAAATAGCCGTTCAAAACATTATAGCACTTTTCATAATATCAGGGATTCAACTGCATGCACAAACCCCGCAAAAAACTATAACCCTTACCGGAGGATCAACTGCAAATATCGCCCGCGACTGGATACAGATGAATGTAGGATTGTATTCGGCTAACTTTGGAGCACAGATAGATGAAAGCCTTTTGTTCGATGTAGAATACCAGACTTCTCAACCCGATCCCGACAGGGACCTTGATTACAACCTGCCGGTAGGCTCTATTCCCGGCTCATTTGATGTATCGCCAACAGGCGCCGCCACTTATACTATTCCCATTGAAGTACCACCCGGAACTGCAAGCATGCAACCCAGCCTGGCCATTACTTACAACAGCCAGGGAGGAAACGGGTTATTGGGGAAAGGATGGAACCTTTCAGGCTTATCGGCCATTACGCGTGTTGGAAAAACTATCTATCACGATGGGATTACCAGGGGTGCTGTAAACAGTATCCTGGCAAGCTATAAAGCCACCTTAAGGACTGCTTTTTTAGCTGACAGCCAGCTAAGATCCC
>JAWOHT010000097.1:0-9376 GCA_046485045.1 Bacteroidales bacterium | reverse complement strand
GCATTAACAAAGAGGCATTCATTTTTTTTGTAATCCCGTCATACAGTCTATAATCAAAGAAAATTTCAGCGCCATTTATTTCAATCTCAAAACATTTATTTTTAAGATTTTCAGGCAAATCTTTTTCCATTTCTGCGAGGTCGAGGTCGTGCGTGGCAATAAGACCGGCACCATTCAGTTTCACTATTTGTCCGAGCACAGCCCTTGACCCCTTTTGCTTATCAGCAGAGTTTGTGCCCTTTAGTATCTCATCAAGAACAATAAAAAGTCTTTCACCACTTCTCAAACGATCAATTAATGCTTTTAAACGTTTCAGCTCGGCATAAAAATACGATTCATTCTTTCTGAGTGAATCGCTGGTACGCATGCTGCTGAAAATTTTAATCGGTCTGAATGCTGCTTCTTTGGCGCAAACAGGCGTACCGGTCATTGCCAGCAGAAGGTTTACGGCAACAGTGCGCAAAAAAGTGCTCTTGCCAGCCATATTTGCCCCGGTAATAATATAAAATTCACCTGGGCTTAGTATTGAGATATCGTTGGTGACCCTCTCGCGAACATGAATGAGGGGATGCCCCAGACCTGTAAAATCAATGATTACATTCATGTCGGGTTTCGGAAAAATATAACCGGGATTATTAAATCCGAAATTTGCCAGGCTGCCAAGCATATCAAAATCGCCAATCAATTCAATCCATTCGTAGACATTGTCTTTATGTGTTTCTCTCCATTTTTCAAGTCTGAGCATGCATTGTATATCCCAAAGCAGAAATCCGTTAAGAATGGTTCCAACCAACAGGTTAAGCCTGCTGTCGAAAGAAGAGACCAATTTTACCAGCCTGCGAATGTTATTTCTTGCCGAACTGTTATTATTAATCAGTTTATCAGACATTTCTGATAAGAGCTGTGAGGAATAGGTTTTGTTCTCAATTATCTTTAGAAGATCATCGTATTTTTTAAAAATCTCAATTTTCTTCCCTAACCTGGCATGTACCCTGTTATTATGCCGAAAGTTGAATGCAGTGATAAGAAGCTGCAGAAGAAAATTAGCCACAACGAATTTCAGACAGGCTGTATTAATAATAGAAGCAGTAATGGTAATAAATGACAATGCCGGAAAAACGACACCAAAAATATGATATCTTTTTTTGTAGATATACCTGCTTTTTTCTGTCAGCCAGTCCTTTATTTCATCAAGATCATCCAATGACTCTGCATTCATCATACCTGATGCAAAAAAATCCTGACGTTGATCAATGCATGGTATAAGTTCATTAACAGCATCCTGGTTTTTTTCGATGGTTTCAGCTTTAAGAAGCGGTTCAGACAGGCGCTTCGCGAGTTTCTGTTTACCGGTGTATGTAGATGTCCGGTTAAGGTACTGGAAAAGTGAACCGTTGCCGAAAATATCCAGATCATTCGTAAATGGATGGTCCGGGTCTGAAAATTCCGATCCGTCATCGTAATGATCATATTTATGCTGTAAAGCATCGCTTTCCCATTTGTTGATTTTAATAAGGTTGGAGATTTTGTTTTTTTCCCGCTGCAACGTATTGAATTTCCTGATCTGTGCAAGAAATACAACCAGAAGCAACAGCGTTACGGCAATGCCTGGATAAAGACTTAATTGTACCAGGTAAAATACAGAGAAAATAATGAGCAGAAAAACCAATAACCGCACCAGTGATAAAAAAGCAAGCCTTTTTTTCAATTTGCCCTGCAAGGTTGTGAACCGGTTAATCCGCTCTTTATAAATGGTTTCAGGATGATTCATAATAAATATTATATTTCCATTGCAATTACATTAAACATCGTGTTATAGCCAACATTGTAGGTGCCTGAAAAATCAAATTCCCACTGCCATTTTTTGATGTTAAGTCCATCGGTAAGTGAAGTATAAATCAGGCTCTTAATTTCCTTTATCTTCCCTTCTTTTTCAATTACAAGTTCCTCTGCATCTGTAATCAGGCAGCTTTTTCCGGTCGGAAGTGATTTTATATGGCTTTGCTGAATATTCGCCCGTAAACCAGAATACTCCTCCGGGCTGCCAATTTTATTCTGTTTCAGAAAATCTATGATAAGAATATCAAGCTGATTGAGAATATTCAGGGAGATAAAGCAGTCGGTAGCTTTCACCGGTGCGAATCCACTGGAAATCAGTGTGTGGATATTAAAATCATTTTTTCGGGCTTTAAAATTTCGGTATGCCTGGTAAGCAGCATGAATCACTCCTCCGGTAATATCGCTCTCAACCAGTTTAAATTTCCGGTCATTCCTCAATTTATGTTTTATCTGGGGTGGATGAAAAATATCATACAATACCACCTCGTCAGTGTGTTCCTTAAGATATTCAACGGGTAGATCAAGCAGCCATCCGCTGCCTAAAATCGAAACCGATCTGTAGTCATTTTTTTCAATAAAAGAAGTAATGTAATTCTTGGTATTTTCAAGGTGAGGTTTCCAGTTTTCCTGCTCTCTCATGTACCGGTTCATAATTCCGGCCTGATCCGAAATAATCTTCATCTTCCGCAGGATGCGGCGATCAGTATGTTCACCCATGTATAAGAATTGAAAAAAGTAAGAGAAGATCAGTGTTTACGGATGCCTGAAGGTCTCAGTCAAAGTATATACATTTTGCAGAGTGTCCGCAAGTATTAACCGCAACTGAAGTTCGTTCCCGTCAAGTTTAACGATATCAAACTCATCCAATAATTCAAATATCCCTTTATATAATTTCGACTCATCCTCATTAAATGCCCAAACACCTACCTCAAGCACACCATAATCAAACTCACTGCATTGAGTTGCACCCTCGGTTAATCGATATGTGCCTCCTGATGTATAATAATACAGGTCGTCTTTGTAACATTCCGGCCAATTTGCAATCCTGTTTACAATTGAACCACCCTCCTGAGGCATCGGTGGATTGTATATACTTGACACCAACAACCATGGCTTATGGGTAAGCAGATCGGTCTTTGAAAGGGATTCTTCTTTGCCACATGATACAAAAAACAGAAGCGCGAGAAAAACTAAGATTGAATATTTTTTCATACGTGATATGTTAATAGAAGTAAAGATATTAAAATTTTATAAAGGCAATGATTTTAAACAGACAAACCCCTGATCTTTATCGGGGATTTTAACAAATGTTTATGACAACTTAGTCATCTATAATCGCATGTTTATGGAAAAACTATTAAAATTTGCCAATCTGACAGGTCAGTTATATAACTTAGCCCAAAATTAAAACCATTGTCTATGAAAAATTGCCACAATTATCTGGTAACGGTACTATTAATACTTCTGATGAAAATGTTATTTTCACCTTATGCCGGGGGTCAGACTACGATGCAATTAAATGTATATCAACCTGTTAAACTTGTTGCCAATGCTGGTTCAGATGCCATTATTAATGTTGGCAACAGCACAATTTTGGGTGGAACACCTTCTGCATCGGGAGGTACCGGAACCCTCGCTTACCAATGGTCTTTTGAAACCTATCTGGACAATGGCACAACTAAAAATCCGACAGCTACCCCACCGGGTAACATTACCTATACTTTAACTGTTAAAGATGACAGAGGGTGTACCGCCACTGACGATATATTTGTAACGGTAATTGGCGGCACATCGGTAGCGGAAAATGAAACGAATGCAGTAGTCAGGATTTTTCCAAATCCTACCACAGGGACATTTACACTAGCTATCGATCAGGTGCGTTCATCCGAATTGATGATTGACCTGGTAAACTTATCGGGTACAACAGTTTATCGCACTGTTATACAGTCATTTGGTAATACATTAACCTCTGACCTTGATATTTCAAACCTTGCCAAAGGATGTTATTTTCTGCATATAAAAGGCGAATTTGAAATATTAATCAAACAGATTATACTTAATTAATAATAAGACAATAACCATGTTAAAACAAAATAAAGCATTAAAAAGAACCTCGCTTGTGGTAATTGGTTTGTTTTCAGCCTTTATTATAAATAATGCACAATATATTATTTCAAATCAGCAGAAGCTACCTTATAAGAATGATTCGGTGCTTTTACATATTGATAAAAGTATCAGGGGTGACATTCAATGGGAAGCATCTAAAGACAATAATAACTGGATTTCATTGACCGGAAAAAATAACGATACATTGCTCATCAAAGTTGATAGTTCGGCATATTACAGGGCTAAAATTACTGAAGGTACTTGTGATCCATTATTCTCAGATGTTGTATTGGTTGCTCAGTTGTTTGATGACCGTGACAAACAGTTTTATGACATAGTAAAGATTGGTAATCAATGGTGGATGGCTGAAAACCTGAATTATAAAAATCCCCAGGGTTCTTCTTATTATAATAATGACAGCATCGGTTATTCACAATATGGAAGAATTTATAAATGGTCCGCGGCTGCTAATTCATGTCCATCTGGTTGGCATCTTCCAAGTGATGCCGAATGGAAAATGCTTGAAACAACCATTGGAATAAATTCTGAATCAGTTAATGAAACAGGATGGAGAGGTACAAATCAAGCCTTCTCTTTATTCAATAATGGTGCAAGAAATTTCGACATTCTGTTTGGCGGACAACTCTATCCGAGTAATTATTATGGAGATGAGGGAGTTATTGCTACATTCTGGACAACAGATCAAATTGATGAAAACAGCGCATGGTACAGAGGATTTAATATAACGCATGGCGATATTCATCGTGACTCTTATACAAAAGACTATGGTTATTCAGTAAGATGCATAAGGAACTCGAATCCATTCTTTTCTCTTGATTCTGTTGGTTTTGTCTCAGACTCATCTGGTATTGTCTTTGTAAGTATAATATATGATGGAGGTTTAATTATAAATGAAAAAGGCGTCTGTTGGAGTCAGTCTGAAAATCCGGATACTTCAACAAACCATATGTCTATTGAAGGAGGTTCTGACTCATTTGTGAAAGCCATTTATCCGTTAGCCGAAAAAACAAATTATTTTGTTAGAGCCTATCTAAAAACAAACGAGGGAATTAGGTATAGTAATCAGATAAGCTTTACAACAAAGGTAAAATTGCCACAGGTAATAACATCTTCAGTAAGTTCTGTCAATACCAATTCCGCTACATGCGGTGGAAATATTGTTGGAGGAAATGATATTTCGGTTCTGACCCGGGGTGTTTGCTGGGATATCTCAAAATTGCCCACAATTAATGACAATAAGACAGTTAATGGTTCAGGTACCGGCTCTTATTCAAGTTCGATCTCCGGATTAATGCCAAATACAAAATATTATGTAAGAGCATATGCAACTGTAGATGGAGGTATAGCTTATGGTAATGAGTTTTCTTTTACCACGTTACCATTGAACGAAATCGGGTCTATTGTAGATACCAGAGACGGTAAATTATACCAAACTGTAAGAATTGGCAACCAATGGTGGATGGCTGAGAATCTCAAATTTTTCAGATCTTCAGGTTCCTGGTTTTATGAAGGAGATAGTCTGACTTTTGCACATTATGGCAGATTATATAATTGGCAAACAGCCAATACATCCTGTCCGATTGGATGGCATTTGCCCGGTGATGCTGAATGGAAAACTCTTGAATCTACATTGGGAATGCATGTTACAGATATAGAAAATACAGAATGGAGAGGAACTGACCAGGCTTTGGCATTATTCGTCGGCGGATCAACAGGATTTAATGTTAAATTTGGTGGAATGCGTTACATACCTGATAATTATGTTACCGAAGGAACAATCGCGGCTTTTTGGACATCAGGTCAGTTTGATACAGATAATGCATGGTATAGAGGATTCAATACCAGTCATTCAGATATACATAGAAATTATTATTCAAAAGAAGACGGATATTCGGTTAGATGTTTAAAAAACATGGCAGCGGAAATAGTCATTGATTCAATTGGTCAGATATCTGAATATACAGGCAATGTTTATGTAAATATTAAGTATGATGGAGGTTCTTCAATTACAGAAAGAGGTGTATGCTGGAGCACTGACGTAACTCCTGTATATTCTGGCAATCATTTATCATCCGGAACAGGATCGGGAGTTTTCTCAATATCACTCTCCGGGCTAACTCATTCTTCTAATTACCGGGTTAGAGCCTATGCAAGAAATTCTGAAGGCATAACTTATAGTAACGAGATGACTTTTATAACAAAAGTTGCCTTACCTGTTATTACAACTACCAATATTACGAGTATTACATCCAATAGCGTCTCCTCCGGTGGTAATGTTTCAGCAGGTACAAATATTACTGTAATCTCCAGAGGAGTATGCTGGAGTCTAAATCCCAAACCTACAATCAATAGTAATAAAACTCTTAACGGTAGTGGAACCGGAACATTTACAAGCAATGTTTCTTCGCTTGTACCCAATACAAAGTATTACATAAGAGCATATGCTACTGTTGCAGGTGGGGTAGCATATGGAAATGAGTTATTTTTCACAACCCTCCCCTTGAATGAAACCGGTAATATGACTGATGCGCGGGATGGTAAAGCATATAAAACAGTTAGAATTGGTAATCAGTGGTGGATGGCTGAAAATCTGAATTATAATAGTTTCGGTGGTTCATGGTATTATGATAATGACAGTTCGAATTTTTTCCAAGATGGAAGACTTTACAAATGGCAGAACGCTTTAAACTCATGCCCTTCAGGATGGCATCTTCCAACTGATAACGAATGGAAAACCATGGAAATCACATTGGGAATATCAGCATCTGATGCAGAAATAACAGGATGGAGAGGAACAAACCAGGCTCTTTCACTATTTACAGGCGGCCCGATTGGATTTAATATTAGATTTGCCGGACAATACTATCCATATGGAGCCTTTGGAGACCATGGCGCAATAGCTACATTTTGGACTTCATCCGGGCACGATACTGAAAATGCATGGTATCGCGGATTTAATCTTAATCATGGTGATATTCACCGGTATCCTTATTCAAAAGACTACGGTTATTCGGTGCGGTGTTTAAAAAATACAACGGCTGTAGTTCTTCTTGATTCAATCGGTCAGATTTCCGAAAATTCTGGTACTGCTTATATTATTATAACTTATGATGGGGGAGCAAATATTACTGAAAGAGGAGTATGCTGGAGCACTTCTGAAAACCCCATCAGAACCGGAAATCATATCTCAAGTGGTTCTGGTACAGGCAGCTTAATAATTCCAATCAGCTCTTTACAACATTCTACTAAATACTATGTTAGAGCATATGCACTTAACTCTCTTGGAACAAGTTATAGTAGTCAGATATCCTTTACAACAAAAGTAGCTTTACCTAATGTTACATCCACTTCAATAAGTTCCATTTCCTCTAATACCGCCACCTCGGGTGGAAATGTTACCGGCAGCGGGATAACGGTCACAGGAAGAGGTATATGCTGGAGTACCTCACCATTGCCTACAATTGATAATAGTAAGACAAGTAATGGTTCAGGCACAGGTTTATTCACAAGTAATATTACAGGTCTTAATCCAAATACAAAGTATTATGTAAGGGCTTACGCTACTGTAAGTGGCGGAGTAGCCTATGGAAATGAGTTGATTTTTAATACTTTGCCTGTCAACCAAACCGGTGCTATAACCGATTCCAGAGACGGTAAAACATATAAAACGATTCAAATGGGCACTCAATGGTGGATGGCTGAAAATTTAAAATACAGCTCCGTTAATTCCTGGTTTTATCAAAATGATAGTATTACCTATTCAGTTTATGGGAAACTTTATAACTACGAGTCAGCTCAGAATGCATGTCCTTTAGGATGGCATATACCAAGTAACACCGAATGGAAAATACTGGAATACAATATAGGAATAACCGATACTGCCAGCACTAGTGAGTGGCACGGTACTAATGAAGCCTATAAACTATTCCTGGGGGGTAGTATGGGGTTTAACATTATTTTCGGAGGTCAATATACGAATGGCTTTTATAACTCGGAAGCAACTATTGCAGGTTTTTGGACTTCAACCCAAACAGTGACATCTAATGCATGGTATCGGGGATTCAATATTGAGCGAGGTGATATTCATCATTACTCTTTTTCAAAAGACTCCAGATTTTCTGTACGTTGTATCAAACACCAAAACCCCTCTATTACAACAGGCACAATTAGCGATGTTACTGACTCTTCTGTCACCTGCGGAGGTAACATTACATACAATGGTGGTGCTGCCATTACTGCAAGAGGAATCTGCATAGGCACTGCTGCAAATCCGACTATCTTAAACGACACTACAAATAATGGTACCGGTTCAGGTTTATTTACAAGCTATAAAAAAGGTTTAAACCCAAACACTCAATATTATGTCAGGGCATATGCCACCAATAGTGAAGGTACTTCCTATGGCTTGTCTGTTCCCTTTAAAACTGCAATTGCAAAGCCTAAGGTTACAACAACTCTGGTGAATGCAGGTTCTATAAATGATTCAACTGCAATTAGCGGAGGTAATGTAACTGCAAATGGAGGTGTAACGCTAACCGCCAGAGGAGTATGTTGGGATACACTTCCCGGCCCGACTGTGCTGTTGATTACAAAAACAAATGATGGAACAGCAACCGGAACCTTTTCAAGTAACCTGACAAATTTACTGCCCGATAAGAATTATTATTACAGGGCTTATGCAACCAACAGCGAAGGAACAAGTTATGGCGCCGAATATAATTTCACTACCCTGGTGGGATACCCAAAAGTTACAACATCGGCAGTTACTTCAATTACTGAAACCACTGCAACCGGGGGAGGAAATGTTACGGCATCCGGAGGTGCAGTTGTTACAGCAAGGGGAATCTGCTGGAGCCTTAACCAAAACCCGACAACCTCAGACAGCCTTTTACCGCTCTCCCTCCAGAGCTCCCAGAGCGGCGCGGCCCCGAGGCGGCTTCTCGCCTGGGAGATGGCGACCTTGCCCGCCACCTTGACCGGCCCCCCTTCCCCGGCGAGCCATTGCAGGCCCTCGACGAGCGAGCGGAGAACCTCGCGGGTGGAGACGGCCATGAAGAGGCCGAGGGCGATCACGTAGTAGACGAGCGCATCGGCGGGAAGGTCCCGAACCCGCTTGCTCTGAAGGCCCATCCTCGAGAGGATCTCCCGAATCCGCTCGCGCGGATAGACTCGGGCCAGAAGGCCGACGCTCAAATGCTCGGCGATCCGACCCCCGGCGCTCATGGTCATTGCGCTGCGTGCCATAACATCGGCACCTCTTGCACAATTTTCGGGAAAGTAAAATATAAAGTGAACAGTATTGGGGCTAATCCGGCAGCTCCACCGCTTCCACGAAGACCTGCCCGGCCGCGTCGACCCCAAGGCGGAGCCGGTCCCCTTCTCCCCGCGACAGCTCGAGGATGCCGGCGGC
>JAWOHT010000227.1:0-2802 GCA_046485045.1 Bacteroidales bacterium | reverse complement strand
TTCCGAACAGCATAAAATAGCCTATGCCCGACAACAGAAGCACAATGCCAACAGGGGTTACGCTAAACAGGTTATAGGTTTCGTGCCCTTCATTTATTAACAGGTCGTTTACCAGGATGAGCGGACCCGAGCCAACCATGGTGAGGGTCCCACCCAGTATGGCTGCAAACCCTATGGGCATAATAAGCGATGATGCGGGAATCTTCGTACGGCGTGAAACCTGCATGATTCCGGGCAGAAAAAGCGCAGCTGCGCCAATGTTTTGAATCAGACCCGATAATATACCTGTTGCTATTGAGAGTAATCCAACTAAATTTCGTTTGCGCGTGCCAGCCTTGCTGATAATAAATTTTGAAAATTTGTCCATTATTCCTGTGCGGGCAATACCTCGTCCCAATATCATCACGCTCAGCATAGCTATTACGGCATTGCTCGCAAAACCCGAAAACATCTCCTGCGGATTTAAAATACCGGTCCAGCCCAGCGCCAGCATACAGCCAATGGCAACAATGTCAATGCGAACTAAATCGAGTACCAGCATTATTACTGTTACACTAAGGATTATTAACACTATGATAATACCTGGTTCCATTATTGCCTTATCCGTGAGCTTCATAAAATCGAAGCCTGTTTTTGAGCCTGGTAATCTCATTCTGCAGGGATTCTATTCGCTGCAACAAATAGGTTATGGTCTCAATCCCTTCCAGGTTAATATCCAGATCATAATAGAAATGGACAAATTTTTCAAGCTGAGGGAGCTGCTCCTTTTCTACAAAATACTTTGACTCTATGGTGCTGATCTCAATTAATCCGTTTTGTTGCAACAGATTTATAAATGAAATCTCAATATTGTGGTGGACACAGAATTCATTTACGGCTATAAAATCATCTATTCTCTTTGGTTCCATGATAAAAAATTTTATGATTTTGACAATTCAGTGAATAGTCTTTTTTGCCTTTCAGTTAAATTGGTTGGGATTTTTACCGTATATGTTATGTATAAGTCTCCGAACTGTCCATCGGTTTTATAAACAGGAAATCCTTTTCCTTTAAGTTTTACCTTACTTCCATTCTGCGTTTCGGGCTTCACCTTAAGTTTTACTTTTCCGCTAAGGGTATCGACGGTAATCTCACCGCCTAATACTGCTGTGTATAAATCTATGTCAACATGTCTATATAAATCATTACCCAGTCTTTTAAATCCGGTATCATTGTCTATTGAAAATGTAATGTACAAATCACCGTTTGGTCCGCCATTTATTCCCGGACCCCCATGTCCCGCTATTTTTATTGTTTGTCCGTTTTCAATTCCGGCAGGGATTGTTATTCTTATGTTCCTGCCATTTACAGTAAGAGTTTGTTTGTGGGTTTTATAAGCATCTGAAAGGTTAAGCTGCAATTGTGCGTTATAATCCTCGCCTCTGAATTTTACCTGCCTGTTTCTGCCGGCATTTGCTGAACCACCAAACATGGATTCGAAGAAATCCGAAAAATCCCCGCCGGATTGTGCCCGGGAATACTTCCGGCCACTAAAATCTGATGACTGTTCCTGGTGTTGTTTTGCATTTTCAAACTGTTCAGCATGCTGCCAGTCTTTCCCGTATTTATCGTATTTTTTTCGTTTTTCAGGGTCACTCAGTACTTCATTCGCTTCATTGATTTGCTGGAAGTTCTTTTTCGCATTTGCATCGTTAGGATTCAAATCGGGGTGGTATTTTCTGGCCAGTTTTCGGTAGGCACTTTTAATGGCGCTTGCGGTGGCCTTTTTATCTATTCCCAGGATCTTGTAGTAATCGATGAAAGTCATTTGTCTTATAAATTTTAAAGAGCTATTGCAGGCTCACTCCAAATAAATACCCGATCAACGCTGACATTATCATAGCAATTGTACCCCAGATACATATTCTCCATACAGATTTGCTGATTGAAGACCCACCGACTTTTGCTGCAAGGGTTCCTGATAAAGCAAGAAAGAGTATGGAGAACCCATACTGGAAGAATATCATCTGTTTTAAGGGTGCAAAAACAGCTAATAACAGAGGAAATATTCCGCCGACTATAAAAGAAGCTGCTGATGCAAAGGCAGCTTGCAATGGTTTTGCCCGTGAAATTTCATTAATACCCAATTCATCTCTTGCATGTGCTTCCAAAGCATTATGAGCCGTCAGTTGTTTAGCAACTTTCATTGCCAGTTCGCTGGTAAGTCCTCTTTTCTGGTATATTGCAGATAGTTCATTTAATTCAATTTCCGGTGTATTGGCAAGTTCATCTTTTTCTCTTTTCAAGTCTGCGTTTTCAACGTCCAGTTGCGAGCTGACAGACACATATTCACCTGCAGCCATTGACAATGCTCCTGCAACCACGCCTGCCAATGTTGCCAGTATGATCGGATCTCGTGCCACACTTGCTGCTGCAACACCGATGGCCAGGCTGGTGGTAGAAAGAATACCATCATTGGCCCCCAGTACGGAGGCTCTCAGCCATCCGCTTCTTTTTACAAAATGATTTTCACTCTCCACTCAATCCATTTACACGTATAACCGCCATCAATAGCCAATTCACTCCGGTAACAAATTTGACTCGTCAGATAACAGGTTGTTAGAATTTATTATTATGAATGAATTTCATAAATATAATTTCATTAAAAAAAGAAGAAGTTACACAATTTCTGAAAAGATTTACATGATTCAAATTTCAGATCCGGGTACCTCATTATCAGAAACACCTCACCATGGGATCTCCTTTGTAAGCGACTTGATGACTTTCGACTTGATGACTTGATGACTTGATGACTTTCGACTT
>JAWOHT010000102.1:0-31462 GCA_046485045.1 Bacteroidales bacterium | reverse complement strand
GAAAGTCCATAGTATCAATAAGTGACCAAGCTTTTGCAATTGTTTCAGGGTTTCAAATGCAAAAAGTTTTTCTTCACCAATTTGTGGATACCGGTGTTCAACAATTGTACCGTCAAAGTCTACAGCAATTTTCATAAATCAATTTTTGATATCGGGTCAAAATTAATATTTATTCTTCAAATTAAACATTTGACAAAAACATTTACACAAATTAGAAATTATCCATACAGTTATCAGGTATAAATTATTTTGATAATTTCATGACCTCATGAAAGATAAAAGCCGGTTCATCAGATTTTCGGATGTTAACCGCCATTATTCATGCCTTTCAACAAATCGTTGATTATAGCGGTTAACCCCGATTTAGCAACACTTAATTTTGAGGTACGAAAAACTTAGTGTTGCTTAATCGCAGCAATAAATTGAATGATAACGGATGAATAATTCGGGTTAAACATTTTAAATCTAATGTTTCAAATCTGAGAATTCTGCTTGCCGTTATTTATAATTTTTTAAAACTGATTTGTAATGATAATTCAGAATTTGATATCCAGCTCTAATTTAGCATGAAACTCTTTGAAATAATCAGGGTTTCCTGTAGATACAATTCACCGCATCGCACAAATCGCAGTTGTACTCGTTATAATGAACATCCCTGCCGATACCGATCATTCCGCTGACAGATTTTATCGGGTACATCAGGGCTGAATCGGTAAGACTGACCTTGCAAAAATTATCGGGGAAGATTTTGAAAAGCTTAAACTGTTCTTCGGTCTGCCAGCCACAGTAACCGGGACTGTAGCGATTCGTGATTTTATAACCTCTTTCCTGCATTTTTTCACCAAACTGACGTTGTATCTCATCCATGGCTCTCTCAACTGTCACCGAACCAATAACGTCAAAAATATATCCGGGCAACAGGTCACCTTTTTTCATAAGTTCCTTTGCAACCTTACTTATCTCAGAACCGGCAGTACAAAGGAAAAGGGCAATCTTTTCAGAACCTTTTAATTCTTTAAATAATCTTCCTTTTATTCTAAATTCCAGATCTCCGATCCTTACCATTTTTTTCTCATCAACCAGTAGTACATCATCGGGTAAAACTATTCCGCCTTCAATTTTACAATACTCCCCTGCCATTTCAATAGCCTGCAGTATGATTTCATCAACAGGAGCAGGGACATCAGTGTCTTTGTATCCAATGAGTTCAGCAACTTCATGTAATTGAATCTGCAGATCGGAATATTCTGGATGATAATGATAAATTTCCATCAGGAAATATAGGTAAACCGTGGATATTAGCGTGTATGATTTTTAATCGTTTCTGCAATTTTTGTAATATGCAATGGGGTTGTTCCACAGCAACCACCTATAATGTTTACACCGGCGTTTATCAGTTGCTTAACAAAGGAGGCCATTTGTACCGGGGTTTCCGGAAAAATGGTCTGGCCATCCTGATAGACAGGTAAACCGGCATTTGCATGAATCAGCACCGGAATGTCCGCATTGCTTTTCCTGATCTCCTTCACAATATCAATCATTCCTTCAATGCCATTCCCGCAGTTTGCACCAATTATATCGGCTCCGGCATCAATCATAACATTTACCATATCGGTGGGTGAAACCCCCATCATAGAACGGTATTGGCCGTCAACAGTTTTTTCGAATGTCATGGTGCAGATAATCTCCGCGCCTGTGTTTTCTTTGGCTGCCTTCACTGCAATTCTTGCCTCATCAAGATCGCTCATGGTTTCGATTACAATGGCATCTGCACCACCCTTGAACAATGCCACCGATTGGTCTCTGAAAGCATTATAGAGATCTTCTTCGGTAACATCGCCCATAATAAGCATTTTTCCGGTGGGGCCGACAGACCCCAGTACATGTTTCTCTTTTCCGGCAGCACGGCGCGAAATCTCAGCAGCAGCCATGTTAATTTCTGTCACACGATGCTGTAACCCATAGTTAGCCAGCTTATAGAAACTGCCGCCAAAGCTGTTGGTTTCAATCATGTCGGCGCCGGCATCAATATAGCTTTTGGCTATTTTATATACATGATCGGGTTTTTCAATGTTCCACAGTTCGGGACATTCTCCCGGCTCCATTCCCATCTGTTGCAGAAAAGTGCCCCATGCTCCGTCGGAGACAAGTATCTTTCCTGATTTTATTTCGTAAGCTATTTTATTCATGTTCGAACGATATTATATTTAAGTTTATTTAGTCTTTGCAAGAAAACCCCAAAGACTGAAAAAACAAGAGTTTCTTGCTGATACTAAATAAAATTAAGCCGAAAGTTTATTCAAAAATTCCACGGCCCCCTGGGGATCTGGCGAATAAAAATCGGCCCCGATCTTTTGCCTGAAGCTGTCGTTAACTGGCGCCCCGCCGATTAAAATTTTCAGGTCGGGCAATTGTTCCTTCAAATCCTTCACGGTTTTTTCCATATTGCCCATCGTGGTGGTAAGCAAAGCAGAGAGGCCAAGTGTACAACCGGGGTATGTTTTCGCTGCTTCAAGAAATTTTTCTGTTTTAACATCGGTACCCAGGTCAACAACCTGCCAGCCGTTTCCTTCAACCATCATCGAGACAAGGTTTTTACCAATGTCGTGCAGGTCGCCGGATACGGTGCCAATCACAAATACCCCTTTTCTCTTTACAGTGCCCGACTGAAAAAACGGTTTCAGGTGTTCCATGGCCGTGTGCATGGCCTTGGCCGACATAAGTACCTGGGGTACATATACCTTATTCTCCCTGAATTTGATGCCCACCTTCTCCATACCCACTACAAGGGCTTTCTTTAGAACATCTTCGGCTGAAACGCCCTGTTCAAGGGCTTGTTTAGTGAGTTCATCTACTCCTTCCTGTCCCTTCATATCGGGCGGATAAGGCGATGCCAGGTTAATTTTACCGAATTCAACACAATGTGCAATTTTTTCCAGAAATTGTTCCATAAATATCATTTTTATTCTTTGCTCTGCAACTGCCAATTTACAAAACCAGATGCATTATTGATAAAAAAATCAAAGGCTAAATTAAAAATTATTTCGTACGGATGAAACTGTGGCGCCAATTATTACTGTTTTTCAGTCTCTTTACTATCTCGAATGCTGTTTATCAGGAACACTTGCCGATGAATTTTATAAACCCGTCAATGGCAGTAACTGTCTCCTCAATAAATCCCATGTGCCCTGAATTTTCAAGTACCAGCAGTTCGCCATGCTCACCAGGTTCAATTCCAGATAATATGTTTTCAAACTTAAGGGCATCTCTAAAAACCCGCTAAAACGAAGCCGTCATTACGAGCGTAGCGAAGTAATCTCAACAAATACGCACGGTTTAACAGATCGCCGCAATGCGTTCGCGATGACGGAACGGTTTTTTGGAGATGCCCTTAATATAGTTATCTTTTTGCCAAGTATCCACAATAAAGGATACACGGCTGTTTTGATCACATGCAACCTTTCGGAATAATTTTCAGCAAAAGCAAGGGCAACATATCCTCCCCATGGAATGGCCTGTAATGATAAATTCCGCAGGCTATTTACTCATGATACTTTCAATTTCCTCAGGTTCAACAGGCACCTCTGCCATAAGGTCAATTTTTCCGTTTTCTGTAACAAGCACATCGGTTTCGATTCTAATACCGGTTTTCTCTTCGGGGATATAGATTCCGGGTTCGCAGGTGAGCACCATTCCCGGTTTCAGAATATCATCCTTTCCTCCAACATCGTGTACATCCAGTCCCATAAAATGAGATGTGCCATGCATGTAATACCTTAACCATAAAGAATCATCGCCCTTATTTGTTTTGATATCTTCAGGGGTATAAAGCCCCAGTTTTACATGTTCCTCTTCCCATTTTTTGCACACCTCCACATGTATTTTATTAATCGTTGTTCCTGGTTTTATCTGTTGCAATGCAAACCTGTAAACACGAAGTGTTGCCTCATAGAGCTCCCTCTGTCTTGCGCTAAACCTCCCGTTAACAGGAACAGTACGTGTAAGGTCGCTCGCATAGTTTGCATATTCGGCCCCAAAATCCAACAGCAACAGGTCGCCATCTTTGCAAGGTTTGCTATTCGTAATATAATGCAATACACAGGCATTTTCACCCGATGCAATTATCGGGAGATATGCATGCCCCGATGCGCCATTATAAACAAACTCATGGGTTATCAATGCTTCTACCTGATATTCCATCCTTCCTGGTTTCAAGGTTGATAACACCTTTTGAAATGCAGCCCCCGTTATACTACAGGCCCTCTTTATCAGCTCAACCTCTTCCGGCTCTTTTGTCATCCTTAAATCTGAAATAACCGGAAATAACCGCTCGAAACGGTGAAGAGGATAATCATCCCTCAGCACCTGCAGGTAACGTTCTCCCCTAAATTCAGTATCAGCCTTGTATTTTAGAAATTCAGGGACATCAACATACACTATTTGTCTCTTTATCAATTGTTCCTGCAAAAAGGAATTTAGTTCATCAAGACATTTAACATTTTTTATGCCAGATATTTCAGATGCTTCATTTGGTGTATATTTGTGCCCTACCCAGGTTTCGAGGCTTTTATTACCCTTTCTAATAAAAAGGGTTTCTCTCATCTTTTCATCAGAATGGCCGGGCAATAATACCAGAACCGACTTTTCCTGTTCGATACCAGTAAGGTAAAACAAGTTTGAACTTTGTCTGTACCCGAAATTCTGATCGCCTGAACGGTTCATCTCATCGTTGGAATGAATAATGGCTACAGCATTTTCCTCCAGTTTACTTAACAATTTGCCCCGGTTTCGCCGAAACAATGATGAATCAATGAATTGATACCTCATAGTTTATATTTGTTCTAAATAACAAAAAATCGTATTTCATATTGTAAATAGTCATTTATACAAATAAATTTGTAATTATGACAGGCAAACGTGAAGTTAGCCATAAAATAAAATAACACCAATTAAAAACCAATCTATGAGCAATATCTTTACTTCCTCATTAGGCAAAAAACTAATGATGTCGCTTGCCGGGCTGTTTCTTTTAAGCTTTCTCTTAATCCACCTGGCTATAAATATTACGCTTATATTTTACAAAGACTCCGAAACTTTCAACAGGGCAGCCACTTTCATGAGCACCAATCCGGTGATAATGGTTATGGAAGTGGTTCTATTCGGCGGCTTTCTGCTTCATATGGCATATGGTGCTGTTTTACAGGTAGAAAACCTACTTGCCAGGCCGAAAGGTTATAAAAAGGCCAACTACTCTCAAACTTCATTCTTCTCTAAATACATGTTGCACACAGCTATAATTATCAGCATTTTTCTTGTATTGCACCTGTTTGATTTCTGGGTGAAAAACAAGTTTCTGGGCGAAGTGCATGAAATAACTTATGCCGACGGAAAAACATACCACGATCTTGGCGCCCTGGTGCTTGAGCGATTCAAGATTGGATGGGTAGTGCTTGTATACATTTTGTTATTATTTGGATTAGGGTTTCACCTTCACCACGGATTTCAATCTGCGTTTCAAACACTTGGCCTCAACCATAAATCTTATACACCGGTGATCAAAGCACTTGGTGTATTGTATTCTGTGGTAGTAACACTTGGTTATATGTCGATTCCGGTGTACATATATTTTTTCAAATAGAAAACTGAAATTGCAAAACTATGATCAAACTGAATGCTAAGATTCCTGAAGGGCCATTGGCCGAAAAATGGACACGTTATAGAGCGTCACAAAAACTGGTGAACCCTGCCAATAAAAGAAAACTCGATATTATTGTGGTAGGCACAGGGCTTGCTGGCGCTTCGGCTGCAGCGTCGCTTGGCGAACTTGGTTTTAATGTATCGGTCTTCTGTTATCAGGACAGCCCCCGCAGGGCACATAGCATTGCAGCCCAGGGAGGAATTAATGCAGCTAAAAATTACCAGAATGACGGAGACAGCATTTACAGGTTGTTCTATGATACCATAAAAGGCGGTGATTATCGCTCCAGAGAAGCCAATGTTTACAGGCTGGCAGAAGTGAGCAATGCCATAATAGACCAGTGTGTGGCACAGGGTGTACCTTTTGCACGCGAGTATGGAGGATTGCTTGACAACAGGTCTTTCGGGGGGGCGCAGGTATCACGCACCTTTTATGCCCGGGGGCAGACAGGGCAGCAATTGCTTTTGGGGGCTTATGGCGCATTAAGCCGCCAAATAGCAAAAGGTACCGTAAAAATGTTTACCCGAGCCGAAATGCTCGATGTAGTACTGATTGACGGTAAGGCACGGGGAATAATTATCCGTAACCTTGTCACCGGTGAAATAACCCGTCATGCAGCCCATGCAGTGGTGATCGCTACCGGTGGTTACGGCAATGCATTTTATCTTTCTACCAACGCCATGGGGTCGAATGGCAGCGCCATATGGCAGGCCTATAAAAAAGGGGCGTTTTTTGCCAATCCTGCCTATGTACAGATACACCCTACCTGTATACCTGTTCATGGCGATTATCAGTCAAAACTAACCCTGATGAGCGAAAGCCTTAGAAATGATGGCCGGATATGGGTGCCAAAGAAAAAAGAAGATGCAGAAGCCATTCGGGCTGGCAGGCTTTCTCCTGTTAATATACCCGAGGAAGACCGTGATTACTATCTCGAGAGAAGATACCCTGCTTTTGGCAACCTGGTTCCGCGCGATGTAGCCTCGAGAGCGTCTAAAGAACGATGCGACGCAGGCTATGGCGTGGGAACCGGCCTGGCTGTCTTTCTTGATTTTACTGATGCCATCAAACGTCTTGGTAAACATGTTATTGAAGAAAGATACGGTAACCTGTTCCAGATGTATGAAAAAATAACCGATGAAAATCCCTACAATACCCCGATGATGATTTACCCCGCCATTCATTATACCATGGGTGGAATATGGGTAGATTATGAATTGATGACCACCATTCCGGGACTTTTTGCCATTGGTGAAGCCAATTTTTCTGACCATGGCGCTAACAGGCTGGGTGCTTCAGCCCTTATGCAGGGGCTTGCCGATGGTTATTTCATTCTTACTTATACCATTCAGAATTACCTTGCTGATGAGATTATGACCCCCAGGATTTCAACCAGCCAGCAGGAATTTCAGGACGCTGAAAAAGCCATAACAGACCGTATTGACAAACTGATGGGAATTAATGGAAAAATGACAGTTGACAAAATACACAGAGAATTCGGGATGAAATTATGGAGCCTGGTTGGGATGGAACGCAATAAACAAGGCCTGCAGCAGGCTTTGGCCGGTTTTAAGGCCCTGAAAGAGGAGTTTTGGAAAAATATCCGTATTCCAGGCGATGCCAACAGTATGAACCCCGAACTTGAGAAAGCATGGCGGGTGGCCGATTTTATCGAACTGGGTGAACTTATGGCATTGGATGCCCTGAACCGTGAAGAGTCGTGCGGAGGTCATTTCAGGGAAGAACACCAGACACCCGAAGGAGAAGCAATGCGGCATGATGACAAATATATGTATGTTTCGGCATGGGAATGTTCGGGCGCGAATAAAGAACCAATACTTCATAAAGAGCTTCTCGATTACGAATTTATTAAAGTACAGGTTAGAAATTATAAAATTTAAAAAAATGAATTTCACACTTAAAATATGGCGGCAGCAAAATGCTCAATCAAAAGGCAGGTTTGAAACTTACCGGTTACAAAATATTTCTTCTGACTGCTCCTTTCTTGAAATGCTTGATATTCTTAACCAGCAGTTGATTGACAAATTTGAAAAACCGGTGTGTTTCGACCATGATTGCCGTGAAGGGATCTGCGGTGCTTGCGGGTTGTATATAAATGGCAGGCCTCACGGTCCTGACAGCGGTATAACGACCTGCCAGCTGCACATGAGAAAATTCAAAGATGGAGATACCATTGTCGTGGAACCCTGGAGAGCAAAACCTTTTCCGGTAATTAAAGACTTGGTGGTAGACCGCAGCGCCTTAGACAAAATTATTCAGGCAGGAGGTTTTATTTCGGTAAACACCGGAGGTGTCCCGGATGCAAACACAATTGCCATTACCAGGAGAAACGCAGAAATTGCCATGGATGCTGCAGCCTGCATTGGTTGCGGCGCCTGCGTGGCGGCCTGTAAAAATGCTTCGGCCATGCTTTTCGTGGCAGCCAAGGTTTCTCAATTTGCCATGCTCCCCCAGGGCCGGGTTGAAGCAAAAGAAAGGGTGCTTAATATGGTAGAGAAAATGGATAAATTGGGATTTGGAAACTGTACAAATACCGGGGCCTGTGAAGCTGAATGCCCGAAAGAGATATCATTATCGCATATTGCACGCATGAACCGTGAATATTTTTCAGCAGCAATCAATGCTTAAATGTTGTTAGTTTTTTTGCATTTCAACCAAATTTATATCAAGCCCGGTTTCCATCTCAAAATCCTCGACCTCGTCTATCATATCAGGGTCGGCCGGATCGAAGTACCAGTTCACAATAATCTTTTTCCCTTCCTCCTTGCTGTTTTTAACTATATCAAGCATGTCGAGAATGAGCCTTGAAGAATTGGTATTGAAATATGTAAGCTTGATATTAATTGTAAGCGGGACATCCTTTTCCTTCAAAAACCTCTTAATCCATTCGAGTAAAGGAGAATAGAACTTAAATGTTTCTTCCATATACGATTCGCCCGAGATCTCACAGACACCTTTCTCGGCATCAAAGTTTACCTCCGGATAGTATGGGGCATCCTGGATTTCTTTAATAATTATATTTTCCATATTACAAATTTACAAATAATCAACAGTTAATCTTTGATATCTACCGAAATGATAAAGTAAGCATGTTTATCATCCAAGTCGGTAACCTTACAATCTAATTTGCTCTTACTTAAAAGGCTTGTCTGAATAAGCCCGATATGCGCACCAACATCACGCTCCATGGCCTGGCTCCTGGTTTTTCTTTTTAGTTCGCGCAGTTGCTTCTCATTCAAAGAGTTAATCTCATTACAATTCCTGATGAGTTTTAATCCATCACCTTTTGTAATAAGATTACCGGTGGCAAGCACAAAATGATTGTTTTTTTTACTGACAGTAAACCATCCTATCCCCGAATTAACGCCGTTTTCAATAATGGCTGTTTCGGCAGAATAATAAGATACATTTTGTGTGAGTTCAATGAAAATGCGAAAAATTTTCTTTTCAAGTGCATGTTCAACCTTTATCACACTTTTAAGATAATTGCCTAAATATGACAATAGGCCTACAGTCAAAGGCCCCTTGAAAGCTAACACGTTATCAGTATCATATCCCTCTTTAAAAGTCATTTTGCAAAATTTTTAAATTACCTGACCAATAATCCGAGCAGTGTGATATCATCACGCTGCTCTTCATTTCCCATATATTCCGATATCTCGTTTTCCAGCAAGTCCTTTTGTTTACTGATGTTTTCTTTGCTTATGGTTTTGATAAGTTCTTCAACCCTGCCACTCCCAAATCGTTTCCTGTCTGGACCATTTTGGTCTATTATTCCATCTGTAAGCATATACAAAACGTCGCCTGAAGTGATAATCATTTCCTGGCTGGTAAATTTCATGCTCTCTTTTTTCTCTCCCAAGCCCCCGATTGACTTACGATCTCCCTTCAGGACTAAGAGTTCATTTACAGCGGGTTTATAAACATACATCGTTCTTTTGGCACCTGCGAAAGTTAGTTTAAGGTCTTTATTTCCCTGTTTTTCAAAACGGCATAAGGTCATATCCATGCCGTCATTATTGTCTGTCTGTTCCTGTCTTAAAGCAATTCTTATCTCGTTGTTTAATATTTCGAGTATCTCTTTCGGTTCCTCAACATGTCTTTCATTCACAATTTCGTTAAGCAGCCTGTTACCTATCATCGACATGAATGCACCGGGAACTCCGTGACCGGTACAATCAACCACTGCAACATAATATTTATTTTTATCGGCACGTTTCTCATCAAATCCTGAAATCCAGTAAAAATCGCCTGAAACGATGTCTTTGGGCAAATAAATAATCAGCGATTCGAAAAGTTTGGAAAGCATTTCCTGATCGGGCAGCATGGCTTGCTGAATAGACATTGCATAACGAATGCTTGCGGTAATGTTTTTGTTCTGTCTGTCAAGCAGATCGCGCTGCGACCTAATCTGTTTATTGGCAATTCTAAGCTTAATCAAAAGCACTGTGAGTGCAAGTGAAAACAACAAAAGTACAAACAACCCGATGGTAATAAACTTTATTCTCAGATTTTTAAGTTTCAGCAATGCATCTTTTTCCCTGATCTCTGCGCTTTTTACTTCAAGTTCGAGCCGCTGCTCGCGTGTGAGTTTTTCGGCTTTAACCAGCGAATCGGCAGTAATTTCAAGCTCTTCCTTTTTTATCTTTAGCTCAGCCTCGGTAAGTTGTTTATCAGCCTGCGCCCTGTTGACTTCGGTTTCAGCCTCCTGCTTCACCTGTTTCATTTCCTGCTTTTTTATCTCTTTGTCGAGCAAGGAGTAAAGTTCAAAAAAACGGTATGACTCATCCGATTGCCCAAGCTTTTCATAGTTCTCATAAGCAATACCGTAACATCTTCTAAGCAATTTAAGGTCATTAATATCTTTTGCCATTTGTATGGCTGGCTCAAGGCTCTTGTTCGACTCCCGAAACCGTTCAAGACCTTGCAGGGCAACAGCAATGTTGGTTATTGATGAGATTACTGCCTCTTTTGTATCAATCTTACGACTTAGCTCAAGTCCTTTTTCAAGATGTGGCAATGCTTTGCTATACTGTTCAGCATCAAGGTAGGTCATTCCCAGGTTATTATAGGTAATGAGTAGTCCCCGTTGATTATTTAATTGTTTGTTGATATCCAGTATTCTAAGGTAATAGCCGGCAGCCGTTTCATGCTGCCCTTGATTTCTGAGAATATATGCCGAATGATTGAATAGTTTGGCGGCCTCGGCAGGGTTACCTTCATTCAGATATTTTTCAGCCTGGTCATCATTACGGCTGATCTCTTTTTGCAATGCAGCGCTTGGTTGCGCAGAAACCAAAACTGGCAGCAGGATGATTATAAAGACAAATAGAAGACTTTTTCCGCTCATTTTTTCGCTTTAAAAGATCAATTGTTTTTTCAATTAAAGATAATTATTTCTTATTAATTGTCAACGCTTCATTATGCTTTCAATTTCATCAGACGATTTTGCGATAGGTGATCCCAACACTTTGCAGCCTTCGGCAGTAACAAGCACGTTGTCTTCGATTCTGATACCACCAAAATTGACAAACCCGGATATTTTTTCAAAATTGAAAAAATCAGCAAGGTGATTTTCAGATTTCCACTTCTCAATTAAAGCCGGAATAAAATATATGCCGGGCTCAACGGTAAGTGTAAACCCTTCCCGAAGCTCTTTTGCCAGGCGAAGGTATTGGGTGCCGAATTGTTGAGACCGCTGTGTGAAACCGTCATAACCTACATAATTCTCACCAAGGTTTTCCATATCGTGCACATCAAGGCCAATCATATGTCCCAGCCCATGCGGAAAAAACATGGCATGGGCTCCGGCTGCGAGTGCCTCATCTGTATTTCCTTTCATAAGTCCCAGGTCTTTCAGCCCTTCAATAATAATCTTTGCGGCATTAAGATGTACCTGAAGGTATTTAATGCCGGGTTTGATCAAACTAATTGACTCGTTAAGGGCTTTCAATACCAGCTGGTATATCTCTTTTTGCCGGTTGCTGAATTTTCCCGAAACAGGTATTGTACGTGTAATATCTGTGGCATAATGCATGGGCGATTCGGCGCCGGCATCAACCAGCAGCAGGTCACCCTCATTCATTTTGTTACCATAATAGTGATTATGAAGTATCTGCCCGTTTACACTGCAAATAATCGGGTAAGCCATACGGCAATTATTTTTTAATACCATGCCTTCCATCAGCCCGGCCATTTCATATTCAAATTTTCCGGGAGCACATTGTTTCATGGCTTCGTGATAAAAAGGCGCTGTAACCATCGTCATGGTGTTTTCCATGTCGGCTGTTTCGTATAAGTCTTTAACAGATCGCTGCGCAACAACTGCCCTGATAAGATCAGGAGAAGCAATGCTGTTTATTTCCTGTGTATTCTTTCCAAACAGCCATGATAACCTGTCTTTGATATCGGCGCGGCATGCAGGCAAAAAGTGGATTTCGCGACCGGAATCCCGGGCTTTTTTTAGATCATCGGCGAGTGTATTATAAGATTTAACTACCTCGATACCCGCCTGCTTCGATATTTCTACAAGAGATTTCCGGGTACCTGTCCAGATAATATCCTCAAGACCGGCTTCATTACCATATATCGCATCAATGTCGTTGTCAATATCTATTATACCGGCCCTGTCGGGTTCATCAATCCCGAAATAATAAAGAAATGTGCTTTCCTGCCTGAAATGATAGGGATTGGCAGCATAGTTCATCGGGCTCTCATGGTTGCCCGGTAAGAATGCCAATCCTTTCCCGAGCCTTTTTTTCAGCTCACTCCTTCGTTTTATGTAAACCTCCTTTGGAAACATCTTGTAAGTATTAGATAAATCAACTTCTAAGTTAGTGGAATTTTTCTTTCAATATTTTATATCGGCAAAAATTGTCACCGGATATAAAGTATTGCCAATTAAAGAAGCCTGTAAGGTTTTCTAATCTCCTCAATTTCATTAATTTTTATTTACGAATATATTGAGTTTTTAAATCATTTTATTACCTTCGTAGTAATCTTGCCATCTTAACTATATCTGCCATGCCCTACCGAAGACTTCCGAATACAGATGCAGCCCGTCTCAGGGCGCTTAAAATTGCATTCGAAAAGGGAAAAGAACTTCCTCCGTTTAAACTTGCTTTCAGCCAGGCTACCCTGCAAAAAATCCAGAGTTTTTTATCGGCTTTTGAAAAGGCGATGCAGGAATCGCGGCAGGCATATGCAAAGCAGGTGGAAAAAAGCAAGGAATATGCCGCGGTTGTTAAAAAAGCAAGATTGTATATCTCACATTTTATCCAGGTAATAAATATGGCAATTGCCAGGGGCGATTTACCTGCAAGTGAACGCAAATATTACGGGTTACAGGATAATGGCAACAAACTGCCTCTTTTCAACACAGAAGCCGACCTTATCAAATGGGGAGAAAAACTCCTTCATGGAGATACCATCCGTTCGATGGAAGCGAGAGCCCCCATTACTAACCCAACCATTGCAGTTGTAAAAGTAAGGTATGAAAAATTTCTCGAAGCTTATAAGTTTCAAAAGATGCTTCAGAAAAATTTTCAGCGCACACAAGAACGCCTTGAAGAATTGCGCCTGCGGGCAAATACAATAATAGTAGATATCTGGGACGAGGTAGAAGCCTCATATAAAGCCGAACCTGATGAAAAACGCAGAGAAAAAGCATCACAATACGGAATTATTTATGTCTTTAGAAAAAGTGAGCTTATCAAACCTGCAGAAGTAAACTGATTATGTTTTTAAGTGCTTAATGCGCTCTGACTGGTAAACTGCAAATGCCAGAAGAGAGAACAGAATAATGCTTGCCATAACAGGTATAAGATTGCTGAAATTAGTTCCAAGGTTATCAACCAATGATTCTCCCGGCACAGCCTTTGAAAAATGATAAAAAGTGACAGCAAAAGCATTGTTTACAAAATGTGCAGCTATCGGTAACCATAAAGTCCTGCCCCAGTAAAAAAGATATCCGAAATAAACCCCAAGCAGGAATCGGGGCAACAGTCCGCTAAACTGAAAATGTAAAAGGCTGAACAAAGCGGCAGCCAGATAAATTCCAAAATGTTTATTACGTGTTAAATCTGTAAATATCCGCTGAAACACGCCCCTGAAAAGAAACTCTTCGCACACTGCCGGAAGAACCGCTATTACAAACATGTTTACGATATATCCTTTAATTGAAGATGTTTTAAGAAAGGAAGCCAGCAATTGCGAATACGATTCCTCCATCTGCCTGAAAAAATCATCCATAAAACCCGGCAATGGCATTTTTGAATTTATATACCCGCTGAAATTGATAACCGGTATTGCAGCCACAAGCGAGAAGGCCACAAGCAACAAGCTGTATATAGATATCGAATGGTTGAGGTGCAGATAGCCGCTTATATTTCCGGAAAATAACCATGCAAGCAATAGTGCAGGCAACAAAAATGTACCTATTGATTGTACAGCCTGAATATACTTCAGAAACGGAATGTTGTCTGAGTGAATGCCCCTTGACAGTAAATCGGGTAGTTCTTCTACAGATATGTGAAAAAAGGGAATCCCGATAATAATTCCAACAAAATACGAGATTATCATTAATGAAAATACGACAAATACTGCAAGAATAAACCTGTACCACGGAGGGGTATTTTGAAAAAATACAAATTTCATTTTGAATTTATCTAATTTTGCCCCGAAATTACAAAATATTCGGCAGTGTTAAAGATTAACGGACTTGAATTACGTGATAAGCCTTTGTTGCTGGCCCCCATGGAAGATGTGACAGACCCCTCTTTCAGATACGTATGTAAACTTTTTGGCGCCGATATGATGTTTACAGAGTTTATTTCATCTGACGGACTGATCAGGGACGGGAAAAAAAGCCTTGTAAAATTAGACATTACAGATGATGAAAGGCCGATAGGGATACAACTTTACGGTCACGTTATCGAAGCGATGGTTGAAGCAGCAAAAATAGCTACCGGTGCCAAACCCGATGTGATAGATATCAATTGCGGCTGTCCGGTAAGAAAAATAGCTACCCGGGGCGCCGGGGCGGGTATGTTGTTGAACATTCCCCTGATGATAAAGATGACAGAGGAGATTGTGAAATCAACCACCATTCCTGTTACCGTGAAAACACGCCTGGGATGGGACGAGAACAGTAAAAACATCGTAGAAATTGCAGAACGGCTTCAGGATACCGGCATCAAAGCCATTACCATACACGGGCGCACGAGGGAACAACTATACAAGGGCGCTGCCGACTGGACACTTATAGGCGCCGTGAAAAACAACCCGCGAATGAAAATTCCCGTAATCGGCAATGGCGACATTGTATCACCCCTTTCGGCGAGAGATGCTTTTGATAAATATGGTGTGGACGGAATCATGATAGGTAGAGGTGCAGTCGGCAGACCATGGATTTTTAAAGAGATAAGGCATTTTCTCGACACAGGCGAAGAGATGGAACCACTCACTGTGCATGAAAAAACAGAACTTGCCCGGCTCCACCTGAAAAAATCGCTGGAAATAAAAGGCGAACCACGCGGCATTTACGAGATGCGGCGCCATTACTGTCACTATTTCAAAGGCCTGCCCGATTTTAAAGAGGTAAGGATGAAACTTGTTACAACAAACGAACCTGAAAAAATTTTTGCCCTGCTGGATGAAATCAATAGCAAATATGATTTTTAACTAAAAAACTGCAGCCACAACTTGATTCGTATTATTCCTCCATATCATTTGCAGGATTCTTCTGCGGGTAATCAATCGTATAATGCAACCCCCTGCTCTCTTTACGCTGCTGGGCGCCTTTAATAATAAGATACCCGACATTGATCATGTTGCGCAGTTCACACAGTTTTTGTGATAGTTTCGATTTAATATATAATTCTTCTGTGTCTTCAAAGATAATTTCAAGCCTTTCGTGTGCACGGTGTAATCTAAGGTTTGAGCGGACAATTCCGACATAATAACTAAAAATCTGCTGAACTTCTTTAAAGTTCTGGGTAATCAGCACCATTTCTTCCGGAAGGGTTGTTCCTTTATCATTCCACTCCGGTATTCCTGCTTTAAAATCAATGCTTTTAAAAGAATTAATTGCATGTGTGGCTGACCGGTCTGAGAAAACCATCGCTTCAATCAGCGAATTACTGGCAAGACGGTTAGCCCCGTGCAAACCGGTGGAAGCGGTTTCACCCGATGCATAAAGTCTGAGAATACTTGTACGTCCATCCCTGTCGACCTTAATTCCACCGCACAGGTAATGAGCAGCCGGCACAACCGGAATCATATTGATTGTAAAATCTATTCCAATACTTTCACATTTTTCGAATATGTTGGGAAAATGGCTTTTCAAATCTTTTGCATCGAGATGCCTGCAATCCAGAAATACATATTCATCCCCGCTGGTTTTCATTTCCGTATCAATTGCCCTGGCTACAATATCTCTCGGTGCAAGCGATCCGCGAGAATCATACTTCGGCATAAAATCCTCTTTTCTGTGATTCCTCAGTATAGCCCCATGTCCGCGCATGGCTTCGGTAATCAGAAACGACGGCCTTTCGCCGGGGTTATGCAAGGAAGTTGGATGAAACTGGACAAATTCCATGTTATCAACTATCCCTTTAGCCCTGTAAACCATTGCTATACCATCTCCGGTGGCAATAAGCGGATTGGTGGTTGTGTGATACAGGTTGCCGATTCCACCGGTTGCAATCATAGTAATACGTGAGAGAAAAGTGTGAACGATACCGGCAGATAAATCAAGTGCATATACCCCATAACATTCTATATCAGGAAAGTACCTTTTAACCAGATGTCCCAGGTGATGCTGTGTAATAATATCAATTGAGAAAAAATACTCAAACACGGTAATGTTTGGATGTTCTTTCACAGCCTCGCTTAATGCACGCTGAATCTCAAATCCTGTATTGTCTTTATGATGAAGTATTCTCTTTTCAGAATGTCCTCCCTCTCTGGCCAGGTTGAATCGTCCGGTGCTTTCACGATCGAATTTAGCGCCCCACTTTACCAGTTTTTCAATCTGGTTTGGCGCATCTTTTACAACCATTTCAACAATCTTCAGGTTGCAAAGGCCATCACCAGCAATAAGGGTGTCCTCAATATGTTTATGATAATCATCCGGTTCATAAGTTACAGCCGCAATACCTCCCTGTGCATAACTGGTATTGGTTTCCTGCAGACTGGTTTTGGTAATAATGGCAACCTTGCCATAATCAGCAACCTTGAGGGCATAGCTCAAACCTGCAAGTCCTGAACCAATAACCAGAAAATCAAATTTGTATTCCATAGCAGTTTCATAAACGAGAATCCAAAAATAAGCTAATTCTTTGTTGATAACCCAATTTATTATCATGAATCAAATTTTAGCAGAATTGGGACTGTATCGTTCCATCGCATTTCAGGCCAATTTTAACCGCAATATGTCTGGAGTTTGAATTATTATCCCGTTACAACTTTCCAAAAGTTCTGAACTTTTGGAAAGTTTCAGGACCATGTACCCTCCTTAATTATTTTGAATCATCCTGTTTTGTGCGGCGAATGATCGCTAAAAAATTATATATCTGATATTCAGCGAATAAAAGGGTGTTTCAATGAACAAAACGGGAAGTTTGAATTATTTGCCAGTTACAACTTTCCAAAAGTTCAAAACTTTTGGAAAGTTTCAGGACCCGCTACCCTCCTTAATTATTATGAATTATTCCCCACAGGCTTTGCCTGAATTTCTTTAAACATTTTTTTCCGAGTTCTACAATAGGTTTCATATATAAATGATTTACAGTATTTCATCTAATTATTACCTGAAATATTTATATTTGTTGTAAAGCTGCAAAAATGTCATGCTGATCTTGAATCGGTACCGGATATTATAAAACTTGATCTTTTATGTAAGTCATAAAACACAAAAGGCAAGAACCTTTAAGAATAAATACGGCATAGGCACAGCCTAAGCCGAACAATGGGGAGGCCTCAAAAAGATAAATGAAAATAATTTCCAGGTAATTAGTGATACTGTTTATTTTGAGTTTCAATTAGAGATTCTCAAGGATAATTAATTAAATTAAAATGAAATACAAAAATCTAATAATAAGCATTATATTAACTTTTTTTGGCTTAAAGGTATTTACACAACCTATTCCTCCATCGGACACTGTGAAGGTTACTGATTATAGAAATGCTGTTACAGATAAAACATTAAGACCAATTGATTATTCGCAACCAGTTAATTATGTTACCAGCAAACTTAATTATATTGAGACTTTAATATTCATTGATACTTTAAATAAAACAGTAATAAAAGAATTTGATGTTAAAGAAAACAATCCTTTCTATAATATGCTGAATATAGATATTTCAAAAGCAAAAGCAACCGGAAACAATGCTTATAGCATTGATAATATACCTATTAATGAATTAATAACTTCAGAACAAAGAAGTATTTATAACAGAAATATACCGGACAGTATTACAGTAGAATATGCGATTGTAAAAGAAAATGTAAACACATTTCAGAAAAACTTTGTCATAATTGGTAATACAGCCAGTCTGTATCATAAGGATTTCCTTGTTGGTGTAAAAAACCATATAACCATACAGGATATTAATGGGAATATCGTTCATACCTATACTGAGCCAAATTTAAATGTTAATTATACAGCCGTAACTGACAATTATAAGTACTTATGTTTTACATATGGCTCTGGTGATGAGTGGGGAGATATTGTGAGTTTCAGATATCGTATTATAGACTTAGATACAAAACAAATAATAGTTGACGAACCAATTGAGCTTGATATTTCATCAGTTCAACTCTCATCCAAGTACAACATTATCCATATTGGTTTTCCGATGGAAAGCAAAAGAGTTTTTTACGATTTAGATAATAAAATGAAGTATATACGACAATTCACATGGGAAGAAGGCAACAGAGGGATGTGGATTGAAACAAATGGTATTAAAATTAAAAATGAACAAGGTGAGTATGAAATACTCCTGTTCGACAGAGATTTTAAAGTTGAAGATATAAATAATTGAAAATGAAAAAGTTCTTCGTATATATAATAATCAGTATCATTTCTACCTGGTGTCATGGACAGATGAATCTTCAATTCAAAACTACATCAGGAGCAACTCCACAGAATTTTACCATGCATCATGTTAACTCAGATTTTGGTAGAAGATCTGGGCAAGACATATCCGTATAGTGCGCGTTTAACGGTAGCGTAACGCGTGTTGTAATGAAATTTATTAAAAACTAAAACAGCTTTTAGCCCATTTAGCCTTAAATAATTAATTTTTTTTGTGTAAATTATAGTAATCATGAATACCCGCAGAACTTAAACTTGAATTATTTCGGAAAATAGATACCTTAAAAGACGAGAAATTAAATGAAGTATATGCTTTATAAAAACTTAAAAGAAAAGATTGAAGAATAGTTCGGGATATTAAACTGACAAGGAAGTATTACACTGTTACAACTTTCCAAAAGTTCAAAACTTTTGGAAAGTTTGTTCCCCCTCTAATTCGAGTTTACAACCGAATTCATACATGCAATCTGGCAATACTATAAGATGCAGGATAAAAAAGCGTCAGGGTCAAATAGAAATTAATTCAATAAAGATAACCTGCAAGAAATAAAATAAAGCCTCGGAGAGTACCGGGCTTTTGACATCTAAAGTTCACCTTTATCAATGCCTGCCTGTTTAAGAATAGAATAAAGCGTACCGGCAGGTAAGTCTTTTTTGTGCACAGGTACTACGGCACGTTTACGTGAAACCGGGTGCAGCCAAATTTGGTGACTTCCACGGCTGCGGTCTAAAATAAAACCTTTTTGCTTCAGAATCCTTACAATATCTTTTGGTGTAAGTGATGGTATGTTGCTCATACGGCAGCTTCCAGGGTCAGGGCGTATTCAAGTGTGTTCGATTCATCGGGTACCGGTTCGCCATGCGCAACGAGGCTTTCAATATATAACCCTATGGCTTCTTTTGCCATGGCAATTGCTTCATCAACCGTCTCTCCGTATGTAATACACCCGGGTAATGTGGGTACTGTTACGGTATAACCGCCTTCCGGTTCACGGTTTAATAATACCCTGTATGTATATTGCTTCATATCTTTACTTTTTTAATGTGCCTGTGCATGTATATTTTTAAAGTCCTGTATCCTTGCCTTCATAAAAACTGTAAAGACAACTGATAAACCAGATTCTCAACAAAAATAAGAAACAAAACTGTATTAATCAAACATCAAGATCCACTCCATAAAGATTGTTTTTATCCTGTTTGCAACAAACATGCTTGAAAGAAATAAGTAAGTTTTACACCATTGCAACTTTCCAAAAGTTCAAAACTTTTGGAAAGTTTGTTCCTGTTCAATAACTCCGTTGCAAATATCAACAGCTATTCCTAACTTGCAGCCATCATCCGAAAACCTTGAAGCCTTTTATCATTCCAATAAAAAAACATAATAATTTACAGGATAGTTTTTTATTCAATGTTCTTTCAGAGTTGATTAAAGGGTACAATTATAAATTTTATTTGAGACAAAACCCTTCATGATAATTACCGTACAACAACATAAAATACAAACCAAGACTATGAACACTGCAAAAAGAAGCTTTCTATTTAGAATTCTTATGTTTGTAAGCTTTCTTATCCTATTTTCTTTATTCTCAGAAGCCCAGCAGCTTGCCTTCCCAAGCGCTGAGGGGTTTGGACGTTTTGCAACAGGCGGACGTGGAGGAACTGTTTATCATGTAACCAACCTGAACGATGCCGGTTCCGGATCTTTCCGTGATGCCGTTAGCCAGCCTGACCGTATTGTGGTTTTTGATGTGGGAGGAGTAATTTATATATCAACCCGTATTGTTGTTGCCAGCAACATAACTATTGCCGGCCAAACAGCCCCCGGAGACGGAATAACAATCTATGGCAACGGCCTTTCTTTTTCGGGCGCAAATAATACCATTTGTCGCTATTTGCGCGTTCGCATGGGCAAAAACGGCGATGATGGTAAAGATGCAATTACAATTGCGAACGGCAGCACCATGATTTTCGACCATGTATCGGTTTCATGGGGCAGGGACGAAAATTTTTCGGTAAGCTGGGACAATAAAGGTGTTGAACCTGAAAATATCACCATACAGAATTCAATCATCGCGCAGGGTTTGCAAACACACTCCTGCGGCGGACTTATTCAGACTGCCGGCGGGGTAAGCTTACTCCGCAATCTTTATATTGATAACAACACCCGTAATCCAAAAGTAAAAGGTAAAAACCAGTTTGTAAATAACGTTATATATAATTGGGGTTCTGACGGATATATTCTGGGTGATTCAGAAGGCCAGTCTCATGCCAATGTAACCGGCAACTATTTTATTAATGGCCCAAGCACTTTCGGAGGGGCCTTTACACGGGGAAATATAAATTTTAATATCTATGCAGCCGACAATTACCAGGATAATAACAAGAACGGAGTTCTCGATGGTGCGCTGCTCACCCAGGCGCAATACACTACAGTAACCTGGGTTACTGCACCTTTCGATTATCCTGCCCCTGCGCCCCTCACTGCTTTGGAAGCCTATGATTATGTTCTCTTAAATGCAGGCGCTAACCTGCCTGTACGCGATGAAGTGGACCAAAGACTTATACAAGAACTAACCTCGCTCGGAACCATAGGCCAGCTGATCTCTGACGAAACGGCAGCCCCAATGAGCGGTCCCGGACTTGTTAAAGGCGGAACAGCCAATGTTGATTCCGACCGTGACGGCATGCCGGACGCATGGGAAATTTATTATGGTTTAAATCCATACAGCAATGCAGACCAGAACCTCGATTATAACTCAGACGGATATACAAACATTGAAGAATACCTCAATGACACCGATCCGGGAAAAGGTTTGGGAATTGTAAACGATACAACCTATCATATTTATGCATTGCACAGTGAAAAACTACTCGATATCAAAGACAAAGAAACAGCCGAAGGAACAGCTGTTGTACAAAACACACCGGAAAACGCGACGCACCAGATTTGGAAAATCGCCCATCTCGACAGTGTTTTCTATTCCATTATTAATGATAGCAGCGAATTATGTCTTGACGTGAAAAGCCAGTCACTGCTCGACAGCGCTGAAATTGTACAGACAACATTTACCGGCGCTGAAAGCCAGCAATGGATTTTAGAGTTTCTGGGGGAAGGGTTGTATAAAATCAGCAACAGAAAAAGTGGCAAATCGCTTGACGTAACGGGAGCCTCTGAAGAAAATGGAGCTGCATTAATACAAAATACTTTTACCGACGGCAACCACCAGAAATTTAAACTCATGCCATCGTATCTGGCATACAAAAAACCTTTTATTAACATTACTTTGCCTTTAAGTGGCAGTATCTACACGCGATTATCAGATATAAATATTGAAGCCTTTGCCAGCGATGAGGACGGAACTATTGTTAAGGTAGATTTTTATGTCGGCACAACCAAATTAAGCACAGACAGCATTGCTCCCTATCAGTCGAAAATTAAAAGCGCCGCCGAAGGAGTTCATCATATCTCAGCAATTGCATGGGACAATGATGGGTTAAGCACACAATCTTCAACGGTTATTGTAAATGTAATGGGCGCGGGAAGCTCACCATGCACAATACAGGAAGATACAACAGGATTCTGTTCTGTTGAAGGCACTGTGGATAATAACCACGGAGGGTTCACTGGTAAAGGTTTTTCCAATTCCACCAATGCAATCGGTGCCGGTATCAACTGGAAAGTTGCTATTCCCGAAACAGCCATATACACGCTTACCTGGAGATATGCCAACGGTTCGGGCAGCAGACCTGGTAAGCTGCTTGTCAACGGACTGGAAAAAATCGCCTCAATAGACATGCCTGTTACCGGAGCATGGACCACCTGGGCTATCGTTTCTGTGCAGGTGACCCTGCCTGAAGGCATTCTTGATATCAGACTTGAAGGTACCACTGCCAACGGACTGGCCAACATCGACTTTTTTGAAGTAAGCGGCGATGATACCAGGCCGGCTTCATGCTTTCCGTCCATGATCACTGAAAACAAATCCGATGCAATCAGAATTTATCCCAATCCTTTCTCAGGTCAGATAAATATTGAGTTAACAGATGGTTATAACGGCATTTGTAAAATTGAGTTCTATTCATTGATGGGAGAACTAATTTATTCTGATGAATTTTTGAACCATATCCATAAGCTTACCGTATATGATATTCCTGCCGGAAGTTATATTCTTAAAATCCAGCTTAACAACGAAGTAATAATAAATCCGGTAATTAAATATTAAAAGATGATGTTTAGAAATACTTTAAAATCAATTGGGTTAATAGGTTTGTTTTTCTTTCAGTTATCAAACATTTCATTTGCCCAAAGGCAGATGGAAAAACTCGACCGAGGTGTTCTTGCTATAAAAGTGGGAACCACTGTTCATGTGAGTTGGCGTGTTTTTGGCAACGAGTATTTTGATGTAAGCTATAATGTTTACAGGAATGATACCCTGCTGAACGAAACACCGGTTACCGGTGCAACCTATTTTGTTGACATCACAGGAACGGTTGGATCAACATACACGGTGGCTGCAATTAAAAATGGGACTTTACAACCACATTCCAGCCCGGCCTCTGTCTGGGCACAGAATTATCTGGATATACCTCTGCAAAGACCTGCCGGAGGCACAACACCGCCATATACTGTTGTTAATAATAATGTAACCGAAAGTTATCCTGAGGGACAGGCATACACCTATTCACCTAACGATTGCAGCGTTGGCGATGTTGACGGTGATGGAGAATATGAAATCATTGTGAAGTGGGATCCTTCCAATTCACGGGACAATGCCCACGGAGGAATTACAGGAAACGTTTATCTGGACGCTTATAAACTTGACGGCACTTTCCTGTGGCGCATAGACCTGGGTATCAACATCAGGGCCGGCGCCCATTATACCCAGTTTATGGTTTATGATCTTGATGGTGACGGTAAAGCCGAAGTGGCATGTAAAACTGCCCCTGGTACCAAAGACGGCACCGGTGAATTTTTAAAAACCGGGCCGGCAGAAACTGCTAATCATACGGCCAACTACAGAAATTCCTGGGGTTATATTTTAACAGGTCCGGAATACTTTACCATTTTCAATGGCGAAACCGGTACCGAAATGGTCACCGTTGACTACCTTCCCCCGCGTGGCAGTGTTTCTTCATGGGGCGATAGTTATGGTAACCGGGTTGACCGGTTTCTTGCATGTATTGCCTATCTCGATGGCGTAAAACCCAGCGTTGTAATGTGCCGGGGTTATTATACACGGTCGGTATTGGTTGCATGGGATTGGAGAAATGGCGAGTTGACTCATCGCTGGACTTTCGACAGCAATGTGGGTTACAGGACTTATGCCGGACAGGGAAACCATAACCTGAGCGTGGCCGATGTGGATGGTGATGGTAAAGATGAAATCATTTATGGCTCGTGTACCATTGATGATGATGGGACAGGTTTATACACTACCGGCCTTGGGCATGGCGATGCTTTACATGTTTCGGATCATGATCCCGATCGGCCGGGTCTTGAAGTATTTTCCCCTCATGAAAACAAAAAAGATGGTGTTACCTTCCGTGAAGCCGCAACCGGTAAAATTATCTGGCAAAAACCTTCTGATAAAGACGTTGGAAGGGCTTTGGCAACAGATGTACATGCCGGGTATGCAGGTTCCGAATTCTGGGCATCAAGCGGACTTGGGGTTTACAATGTGGCAGGTTCATATGTCGGAGGAATCCCCTCCATCAATCATGCCATCTGGTGGGACGGCGACGATTCCAGGGAATTGCTTGATGATATTTATATAACAAAATATGGGGGAAGTACTTTATTAACAGCATCTGTTTGTGCTTCAAATAACGGTACTAAGAAAAATCCCGGTTTACAGGTTGATTTGTTTGGCGACTGGCGTGAAGAGGTAATTTTCAGGCATGCAAATAATACAGCTTTAAGAATTTATGCTACCACTTATGCAACAAACCGCCGCCTTTATACGCTTATGCACGACCCGGTTTACCGGCTTGGAATAGCCTGGCAAAATGTGGCATATAATCAGCCGCCCCACACCGGTTTCTTTCTTGGAAACCAAATGGCTCCGGCTCCTCCCGCTCCGGTAACCGAAGGAAAACTTATCTGGAAAGAAGGGTCATCATGGGATGTAAATGGTTCACAAAACTGGAGCCTGAATAACACACCTGCCTTTTTCAATAATGGAGCAAATGTACTCTTCGACATGTCAGGCTCAAACGCGAATGCAATCGTAATAGCGGACACCCTGAAACCGGCTTCTGTAATCGTGAATTCACCCACCAGCTATGTTTTTAGTGGCGAAGGCGCATTGTCAGATACCATGCGATTGATAAAAGCGGGCACCGGTACGCTCACCGTGAATGCTGCTTCTGATTTTACCGGAGAAACTTCGGTTTGGGAAGGCGCTCTGATTATTAACCGCAACCTGCCGAACAGCAATGTTTATGTGCACCGGTTTGCCACAATAGGCGGAACAGGTACTTTTGGCAAAGGTATCGTTATACCCCGCCAGGGGAATGTAATTGTAAGTGGGCCGGGTGTGGCAGACACCATGAAAATAGCAGACAGTTTATATATTGGAGGAAAGTCATCATTCTACTTCGATCTTTCGGATGACACTTCCGGATTAACAAAAACCAATGATTATCTGATAATTAATGGCAAACTGAGCCTGTTGAATACAACCACATTCAAAATTAATCTGCTGGATGAAAAATTAAGCGCTGGTACTTATGAGTTGATAAGGTTTACTGATGGATTTACCGGTAATCCGGCCCACCTGAAATGTGAAGTGACAGGATATCCTTATGAAATAGTTGTTGACAGCGTCTCCATAAAATTAAGAATTCTCAGGAAACGTGAACCTGCATCCATTACCTGGCGGGGGGACAAATCAAATATATGGGACCAGGTGGCTACCCTTAACTGGCTCAATGCCGATACAGCTGATTGGTTTGTGGCCGGCGATACGGTGCTTTTCAATGATGAATTGCAATCATCACCGGTTATCCAACTGGCACATTTTATACCGGTCGGCAAAATGGTTGTTGACGCTGCCCAAAATTACAGCTTTACAGGCCCCGGGTATATGTGCGGTAATGGCGAATTGATAAAAAGAAATACCTCATCGCTTACATTGTCTAAACCGCACTCCTATTCAGGCGGTACTACTGTTGAAGGAGGAATCCTTCTGCTTAATAATTCTGAAGGAAGCGCCACAGGAAACGGCCCCGTTTTCGTTAAAAATAATGCAAGACTTGAAGGTACAGGTATTATTGATGGTGAAGTTAATATAGAAGACAATGCAACCTTGTCTCTTAAAAATGGTGGTTTGAGTATATTCAGGATAAATAACAACCTGACTTTTACACCCGAAAGCCATTTTGAGGTTGAATTACGCAGCAACTATAATACTTCAGATACCCTGATGGTAGCTGGTACATTAACACTCAACGGCCATCTTGAACTGGTAAATATCGGCTCAGGATATTATGTTGGTAACAAATTCAAAATTTTTGATGCCGCAAGCTGCAATGGAACTTTTAAATCTATTACACCTGAAACACCCGGACAATTACTTAAATGGGATACCACCGGCCTGGCAGAAACAGGAATATTAAAAGTGGCTTACTATACCGGTATGATGGAAGATGAGATAGCAAACAACTTTTCAATATTCCCAAATCCTGTCATTGATAAACTCGCGATCAGCTTTCTGAAATCATTTGATAATGCCGATGTTACAATAAAAGACCTGAGCGGGAAGACAGTTCATTCTGTATCTGAAAAGAATCCGGATATTATCAGTATGGATATGAGCGGTTTATCAGCAGGTATTTATATTATTCAGGTAAATACAAATAATCAGGTGTTTACAAAAAAGGTTATAAAGCATTAACCCGAATATGAATAATAACGGTTAATATGTTTCAAAAAAATGTTATAAAAAATGCAGGCTAAGAATTATTGAAGCCGGGATATACGAAAAACCGATCAAAAGAATGATTGGTCAATTTCCTGTTCTCATTTTCAAAAACATTATTCATCTTTTTTTATTTCAGAATAATAATGTTTTAAAACCATTTTTAGCCGTAAATATTTATGAATTCCGAAAACAAGAAGTATTGCACTGATAAACAGGGAAAAATAACCCAGCCAGGTAATATTTTCAAAATCTTTCAACTGTAAAAATGCTATTCCTCCCAATAGCAGGTATAGCGATGTCCGGATGTAGGCAAACAAAGTTCTTTCGTTTGCCAGCCTGGTGCGCTCTAATGCCAGATAATCCCTGAGTATGATTTTCTCTGTATTAACGAATTGTTGATTTGTCTTAAAAATTCTGTGAATCATGATTAATCATTTGGATATAATTCTTTTATTTAGTAATTTAATGTCAATCATAAATTTAAACCAAATTTTTAATATAAGCTTTCTAAAATCCGTCCAATATGAAAAAAATACTTTGTATGGCAATCCTGGTATTGTTTATTTCTCTTAATACCGGCGCCCAGCTCGAAATCGTTAACTATAACAGTCAAACCTCTTTCAAAGGAGAATGGATCAGGGATATTTTCAAAGATTCCGATGGAAATATCTGGTTTGGTGACAATACAGGCAACAGCATCATGATGTTTAATGGCACGTCATGGCAAAGCTATGGCTTAATCCCTGATCTGCCGGATTATGTCAGGGCAATTGCCGAAGACACTGAAGGAAATATCTGGATTGGCAGCTCTGATGGTGCATACAAATTCGATGGCACATCAGTTGTCACCAGGTATTCAACTACTGATGGTTTGCCTTCAAACGATATCAGAGATATACTCCTTGACAACGATGGCAACCTTTGGTTTGCAACCTATTCGGGATTATGTAAATACAATGGTTCAACCTGGGTGACATATACCACCACCCAAGGTTTGGTTAGTAATTTTATTACCACCCTGTTTCAGGATAACGCCAACCGTATCTGGATTGGTACATTGCTGGGGGTAACAAAGTTGCATGGATCTTTTATCAATTATACAACTGCCGATGGTTTACCCGATAATGCAATAAATTCTATAACCCAGGATCTGACAGGCAGAATATGGTTTGGTACACCAAATGGTGCAGCAAGTTACAACGAAACCAGTTTTACAATTTATACAACGGCTGACGGTTTATCATCAAATAATATTTCACAGGTATTTGCAGACAGTAAAGGTTATCTGTGGTTTACTTCATATACACCAAACGGTGGTGTTACTAAATATGATGGCGCTGCATGGCCAACATATACAACTGTGCATGGACTAATTAACAATTATACATCTTGTATTGAAGAAGATGCTGAAGGCAATATGTGGATTGGTACCGGCAACGGAATCAGTAAACTTCAACCCGAAGCATGGAAACATATCAGTACACTTGACGGCTTGCCGAATCTGGTTGTTTTTGACATTACAGATGGCCTGGCTGGACGAAAATGGTTTGCCACCTATGGCGGATTATCATTAATGACCGATACGATCATTAATTACACAACCGCAAATGGACTGCCTGATAATCAGTGTAATGCCGTTAAAATAGATTCGCAGGGATTTACATGGGTAGCCACACCTTCAGGAGCAGTTAAAATTACAGATGATACCCTTTATATTTATAATACCGATAGCGGATTGATCAGCAACAATGTGTATGATATTGTGATAGGAGAGGATGCAATGTGGTTTATCACCCTTGGAGGTGTAAGCAAATGGACAGGAAACCAGTGGACCAACTACACCACATCCAACGGACTCGCCTCCAATAATAACTTCTGCGGATTGCTTGACAGAAAAGGTAATTTATGGGTAGGATCGGTTGATAATGGTGTAAGCCGTTTTGATGGAACACTCTGGGTACATTTCAACACTGGCAATGGGTTTTTGAACAATGTCATCTGGGAAATTTTTGAAGATGACGAAGGAAATATCTGGATAGGAACAGATGGTGGTCTGGCAAAGTATAATGGTATTTCCTGGAATTACTATACCACTGCTGACGGCTTACCCGATGATGTTGTGATGTCTCTGGAGCAGGATGACTACGGAAATATGTGGTTAGGCTCAGATAACAGTAAGATTACCGTATATAATGGTGTCTCATTCAATGTATATTCTGCTTTTGCGCAGTTACCAAATATTAGAACCTGGTGCATCAAAGAAATAAATGACACTATTTATGCCGGCAGTGACATAGGAATTGTAACATATAGCTATAAAACCGCATGGACCAATTACCTGAAAAGCGGTATGCCCGGTGATACAATCCAGACTATCTTTGCTGATAATGATGACAATATCTGGCTGGGAACCTGGGGAAAAGGAATATCAAAATTCGATGGAAAAAACTGGAGCAATCTTAACGAATCGGGCGGACTTGCCGGAAATTTTGTCTATGACCTTACCCAGGACCATGAAGGCAATATCTGGGTTGCACCATCATCAGGTGGCATTACAAAAATATCAGGCTCCACAATCACCAACTATAAATCTGCCGATGGCCTTGCAGGAACCGGCTGGTATACTATTACCTCAGACAACGATTCGAATATCCTGATCGGCTCCAACGCCGGCCTGATCATATTTGACGGGATTAATTTTGAAACATATACTACCGGTGACGGACTGCCGGGCAATCATGTAACAGCAATTCTACCAGCCAAAAACGGTGATTTATGGATAGGGACACTCTCAGGAAACGGCGCTGCAAAATATAATGGTAGTTCCTGGGAAATAGTCGGTACAACACAAGGTCTTGTTAACAATAATGTAAATGACATTATAGAAGATTCCAAAGGAAATTTATGGTTTGCTACTTTTGCAGGAGTTTCAAAATTTGATGGAGCAATCTGGACAAACTACCCGTCAAATATTCATTTTGAAAATACCTCTGTCTGGTCTTTGCTTGAAGATGAAATGGGAAATATCTGGGCCAGCTCGTGGGGCAAAGGGGCTTTTATTTTTAATGGCCGGCATTGGATAAGGTTACAACAAGCTGACGGTATTGCCGGAAACGATGTCTGGGATGCTGCCATGCAAAACGATGGCACTGTATGGCTTGCAACCTATGGCAAAGGAATAACTTCTGTCTTCAGAAATACCATTCAGATAGACAGCGTTGTTTCAAGCCCAAACATCTGTTATAACGATTCAGCCGGAAACATTTATATTTACGCTCAGCCTCACGAAGCCATAAAGTATTCAATTGATCAGGCTGCCTTTGCTTCTTCCGGAATCTTTGGTAAGTTAACTGCAGGATTTTATACACCAACCATCACAAATGATTTTGATACCATTTCCGCTGCCACCATCCATTTTGAAAATCCGCAACCCGTGATCGTTGAACTTGGCAACGACACCACAATATGTGCCGGAAATAATATCACTATTTCAGCTCCCTTCTCCTGGTGGTACCAATGGAGCAATGGTATTTCGGATGAACGGGAGATTATTGTATCAGAAGCTGGAACATACAGTGTAATTGTAACCAGTCAGGCCGGATGCAAAGGCTATGATACCATTACCCTTGCAGTGCAGGCATTGCCTGTTGTCAGCCTTGGTGACGATCAGGCACTTGGAAATGAAGAAAACCTTATCCTTAACGCAGGGGCAGGTTTTGCATCATATCTGTGGAGCACCGGCGCCAGTGATCAATCATTCGTGGTCAATGGCGCTTCAATAACCAGAGATACTCTCTTCTGGGTTATTGTAACCGATGAGAATGGATGTATTGGAAGCGATTCCATCAGCATATTTGATCTGATTGAAGATTTTATTTCCGAAGAAAATATCTCCGGGGTTTACAGGCTTTATCCTAATCCGGCGCATGATAAAATAATGATTTACTGCGAAGAGGGGGCTAAAATAGGTCGGATAGAACTGTTCGACACACAGGGCAAATTATGTAAACTATTAAATATTAATGATGTATCGAAAGTATTTACGCTTGATATAGCTGATCTGGCAGCAGGAAAATATATCATGGTCATACATGGTAATAATGGTTTAACATCGTGTGGTATAATTAAAAAATAAACTTAAATCTGCTAGTTATTTTAATTTTTCCTAACAGGCTTCGACTTCGCTGCTAATGACACGACGGGAATAGCCTTTCCCGGTCTACCGGGGCTCAGGCTGACAAAGGTGTCAACTAATTATTAAATAGTGATTTAGCACTATCGAAGTCTCAGCCTGACAGACAGTCACCCTGAGCGAAGTCGAAGGGTGTTTAGTACCAATTATATAAATTTTAATTTGCAGATTTATGGAATAATACCCGTCCTTTCAGAACAATTAACCTGTCTGATGATGTTCCCGGACAGGTTTTTTAATGCCTTTTGAAAAGCCAACATTTTAAATTACATTTGCGCCTTAGATTATTAAAGTTTAAAGTTTAAGTCCTAAACAACTTATAACTTGTATCTTGTAACTCATAACTTGTATCTTGTAACTTCTTAATCAATGGCCAACGACGACATTTTCAAAAAAATTATTGCGCATTGCAAAGAGTACGGTTTTATCTTTCCTTCAAGTGAAATCTATGATGGCTTGGGCGCCGTGTACGATTACGGGCAGAATGGCGCCGAACTGAAAAACAACATCAAACAATACTGGTGGAAAGCCA
>JAWOHT010000092.1:0-29998 GCA_046485045.1 Bacteroidales bacterium | reverse complement strand
GTTGTTGTATCTCAGGAGTTTCATGATGCCAAATGGTGGCCTTTATCTCCCTTTATCCAGGATTTGATCCCTTTTCCCAAAAACGATATCAAAGGTGAAATTCTGGAATTACAGATTGAATAACAATATGATGTCTGATAAATTGAATGACCTAATACTCCCAACAAAACCCTTTCTTCTCCTCCAATATTCCCCAAAACTTCAGCAATTCTGCAATTTCGTATGAATAGCCGTGTTGGCTGAATTTATTCCACGACATCACCGTGCAGTCTTCCTTCAACACCACAATCTTCTCGCCAGAAGCAGCCAGTGTTTCCAATGCCCTTCTTTCGCAGGTATTGTGTTTAAAATCGGTTGTGTCTGCAAAGGTGAATAATAATAAAAAGGCAACAATAGCAGTAATGTATATTGCCTTATATTTGGCTGCCAGATTCTTAATCAGAAAGAACGAGCTGATTCCGTAGAAAAAGAATAGTCCTATAAATACAGGCATAATGGTGTCCCGGCGTATAATACCCGGTCTGTAATATTTGTAACCGCCAAGCGGCAGCAATAAAATATAAATGAGTGCGAAAATCCCAAACCATTTCAACAGCTTCAACATTTTTTGTGCTTCGGGATTTGATTTATGTCTGTAAACAAGTAGAATATTGATAATTATTATTAGTAACAAAAGAGGCGGTCCCGGTTTTTGCACAAACTGATTAAAACCCTTTGTAAGCCTTGCATACCGTTCTGTTAACGGAATATTTTGTGAAATTATATCGTTGTTATTCAAACCAATATATAATGAATATATACAGACGATACAAGCAATGATATAAATCCAGGGATATTTTTTCAATGTGTCTTGAAATGTTAAAAGTAATTTCTTAAACAAAGATTTTTCCTCATCCTGACTGAAGTTCAATAAATAATTTCTTATGAAAACCAAAAAACTGATAATCAGCACAACAGGGGCGTTCAGGGGACCGTTAAATGATAATACTACAGCCAGGAGTACCAGTAGTACAATGTGTATTATTTTAAGGTTATGGAATTTAAGATGATAATCTTTGAGAAAGAAAGGTAAAAAGAATAACATCACCAATGCAAGCGGAAAAGCATAAAACCAGGTGTAGGTAAGGGTTTTGTCAATAATACCCATCTGGCCGCTGTAACCAAATGCCTGAAACAAAGGTGTAACTATAACCACAGCCAGCAGGAAATCTTTATTGAAAATTTTTGTTTTTCCTGTAATATAAACCGCAAGCAGGTAAATTATTAAAACCTGGATGATGGTTTTTGCCAATGCACAGGATAAATAGACACTGTTTACCGGGCTGGTGATTTTCTGAAAAACAAAAGGCATTGTTCTGAAATAGCCACGCATGCTCCAATGTGCAAAAAAGCGGTTGGTGGCTGAGTATACCGAATCATGAACGACCACATTGAAGCCGAAGGGGTCTTTCAATACTGTTTTAAAGGGTTCGGAGGGCACAATAATTGTGGGCATATCGCCGTCGAGTGAAACACTGTAATGTTGGAGAAAAGAATAGACGGTATCAGCAAAAATTAAAAGGAGTAATACAATTATTAATATTTTACCGGAAATTAATTTTATCTTCATGCCCATATTGGTTTAACCAGAAAACACATGATTATTTCATTGTATCACTATCCAAAATGATCCTCCATGCCTTTCTACGCCATTCAAATTTGGATGATCCCATAATGGTTTGATAATTGAACTTAGCTCTTTATCCTCACTGATAAAATAATTTGGCAGTAGCGGTTGAAAAGTGCGATGATTCGCTAATAAAAACATGGCAAGGCCATATTGTTCTGAATAAAATCTGTTGCACATGAATTGAGGATAATCATAAGGCAAATAAATATCGTGAATATGAACCAGCACTCCCTTTGAAAGTTTTGGTAAAACTTCAAGATAAAATACCATGGAATCGGAATTCGGAAGTATCCTGTGTGAGTTATCAATGAACAGAATATCGTTTTCCTTTAAAGAAAAAATAAAATCAAAGTTGGTTTTTTCAAAAGGCTCCCTGATGATTGTATCCGCAAGTTGATCAATTTCTGCACGCGGGGCAGGATCAATAGAAATAATTTTTGTGTTTAAACCATTCTCTTTTATAGCTTTATATGCGACTTTTGTTGAATTTCCCGAGCCTATTTCAATATATGTTTCAGGTTTGAATTTAGAAATAACTGTATAAATACCAATAATATCTAACCCGGGCAAAAACCCATTATTATATACAGGTTTATTCGAATCAGCTTCTTCTCCATTCTTCTTGATTTGTTCAAAAACATTTTTGAATTTTAATGCTTCATGTAATAATTCTTTATATAAACCCCTGTTTTCATTGATAATATTATAAAGCTGGGGATGCGGTGGAAGTCCGTGCCCATACCTGGGTTTAAATGATACTTTATATTCCAGAAATAAATTTTGAAACTTTGGTGATAAAAATTTATAAAAAGACTTAAAAAATTTCATATAATTATGTGCATTAATTCTTGTGCGATAATACGAAATTTTTTTACTGTATTTCTTATTTCAACAAGTTTTCTAATGTGATCAGCTATGCCGATGAGAAATATCTTCCAACGTTTGATTTTCCAAATCCGATGTCTGATATGCAATATAAAGAATTAAATGATTCTGACTATCAAATCCCAATACCAGATCTCTCCATGAAATAATTTTACCATTTGTATCGCACTGGTCAAAGCGTTCAATCATCAAGTTAAAGCACTATCTATTGGCTCCATTTGAATTGTTCCATAATTATTTTGAATATAAAAAATCACTACTGTCCGACTAAATATTTTACTCGTCATTAACAACAATAAGAAACCACCAAAACTCTATAAATTATTTTAATGAACAAAGCCACAAATTCCCAGATGTAATATACTGGCATTCGTGGCTTTAAAATTCTCTTTTAACTTACGCTTAATATAGCCGCTAAGTTTAACAAATTTGAATATGATATTTGTTAAAAAAAAACGGTAGCCTTATCTCCCGGCTACCACTTCTGCTATTCGTAACTTGTTGTTAATGTCCTGTTTTACCTGGTTAAACCAGGCCAGGTCATGATCTGTATTGCTATTGTTAAGGCGTTCTGTTTGTTTATTCTCCAATGCAAGTTTTATATCTTCAAGCGATTGATTTTCAAGGTCAGAATTGAGGTATGCAAACATCAGGTTCGAGAGGTTTTCACGGTCGAACCCGATTACCAGGTCGCTCCATGAAACAAGCATGCTGTCGGTTTCGCAATTGTTAAAGCGATCTACCATTTCTTTGTTCACCTTTACCAGGGGTTGGCTTGCAACGTGGTTGAAGGCAGCATTATCCTGTGCGTTAACACATGTGCATACCTGTAATAAGACTAAAATTGCCAACAGGGTAAGGTTTTTAACAGATGTTTGAATATTTTCCATAATCAGGGTGTTAATAATGTGTGAAAATTTGAATGTTTATTCTCGTATACTTCATAACCTTTATTTATGTTGAGATAATATGATGAACCGATAATTTGGTGATATAAATCACCCATTTTAGATGACCACGGTTACCGACCATGTTAAACCATTCTCTCATAAAACTTATTTTGTTAAGCATCTGTAAAACCTCAGGGCGTATATTTCAAAGGCATAAGCCCCGGTAATCGTTTGTTTAACTCATTTATTTGCTTCTGTATGTATTTTATATGAAACTGTCAAAATTCTATGCGACCATAATGCTGTAACAGATTTCTGTTTCAGATTATATTTATATCTTTGCACTTCAATTTTTGATGATAAAAGAGTTTGAACATGATAAAGATTACATTTCCTGATAATTCGGTCAGGGAATACCAGGAAGGCATTAACGGCCTTGAAATTGCAAAAAACCTGAGCAACAGCCTTGCCAAAGAGGTTCTTGCCGTAACAGTAGACGATGAACTTTATGACCTTACACGGCCAATAACAAAAGATTCAAGGATAAAACTGCACAAATTTGACGACCCTGAAGGCAAACATGCTTTCTGGCACTCATCGGCACATTTAATGGCCGAGGCTCTTGAAGCACTGTACCCGGGCATAAAATTCGGTATTGGCCCCGCTATTGAAAACGGTTTTTATTACGATGTTGATCCGGGCGACGGGGTGGTAATCTCAGATACCGACCTTACAAAGGTTGAGGAAAAAATGACTGAGCTCTCCAGACAAAGCCATCAGTTTATAAGAAAAGATGTTTCCAAAAAAGAGGTGCTGGATTATTTTTCAAAGAAGGGAGACGAATACAAAATTGAACTTATCAATGAACTTGAAGACGGAACAATTTCTACCTATACTTCAGGGAATTTTGTTGATCTGTGTCGCGGGCCGCATTTGCCAGACAATGGAAATATCAAGGCCATCAAGCTGCTGAATGTTGCAGGTGCATACTGGCGCGGCGATGAGAAAAGAAAACAGCTCACCAGGATTTACGGTATTACTTTTCCGAAGAAAACCATGCTCGATGAATATCTTGTAATGCTCGAGCAGGCAAAAGCACGCGATCACCGTAAGCTTGGAAAAGAGCTTGAGCTCTTTATGTTTTCGGGCAAGGTAGGGCAGGGGTTGCCCATGTGGCTGCCCAAAGGTACTGCATTGCGCGAAAGGCTCGAAAACTTTCTTAAAAAGGTGCAAAAAGAATATGGCTACCAGATGGTGATTACACCGCATATCGGGCAAAAGGAATTGTATCAGACTTCGGGCCACTGGGAAAAGTATGGCAAAGATTCTTTCAGGCCTATCCTTACACCGCAGGAAGGGGAAGAGTTTTTGCTAAAACCCATGAATTGCCCGCACCACTGTGAGATTTATAAAAACAAACCCCGGTCGTATAAAGACCTTCCGATAAGATTTGCTGAATTTGGAACTGTTTATCGTTATGAACAGAGCGGTGAGCTTCACGGGCTTACACGGGTGCGAGGCTTCACACAAGATGATGCCCATATCTTCTGTCGCCCCGACCAGTTAAAAGAAGAGTTTATTAAGGTGATAGACATTATACTTTATGTATTTAAGGCGCTCGAATTTAACGACTTTACTGCCCAGATTTCTCTCAGAGACCCGAATGATAAGGAGAAGTATATCGGTACCGACGAAAACTGGGAAAAAGCAGAAAAAGCCATCATTGAGGCATCGGCAGAAAAAGGGCTGAATACAAATATTGAGCTTGGCGAAGCTGCATTCTATGGCCCCAAACTCGACTTTATGGTAAAAGATGCCATTGGCCGTAAATGGCAGCTTGGCACCATACAGGTTGATTATAACCTGCCTGAAAGGTTTGAGCTTGAGTATACAGGCAGCGATGACCTGAAGCACCGGCCGGTAATGATCCACAGGGCACCTTTCGGTTCACTCGAAAGGTTTGTGGCGGTTTTGATCGAACATACAGCAGGAAAATTTCCGTTGTGGCTTACACCCGACCAGATTGTGATATTGCCCATCAGCGAAAAATTTCACGATTATTCAAAAAAAGTTTTAAATTTTCTAAATAATTCCGATATTCGCACCCTGATTGACGAGCGCAATGAAAAAATTGGTAAAAAGATAAGGGACAACGAGTTAAAAAGGATACCTTATCTGCTTATTGTTGGCGAAAAAGAAGAAAAAACAAATACAGTATCGGTTCGCAGACAGGGAGAAGGTGACAAAGGCACTATGAGTATCGAAGATTTTGTTATATATTTTAATAAAGAAGTTCAGGAACAATTTAAGTTTAACTAAAAAAGGAGGACCTTACCATAGCTATAGACAAGCCTATTATCAGAAGAAGCCTGAAAATCCAGGATCAAGGTAATTTCAGGATTAATCAGGGAATCAGGGCCAGTACCCTGCGGCTGGTTGGTGATAATATCGAAAATCCCGGGGTTTTTTCCCTGCGCGAAGCTTTAGACCTGGCAGATTCACTGAATCTCGACCTGGTCGAAATTTCACCAAATGCCGATCCACCGGTTTGTAAAATAATTGATTATCAGAAATTTCTTTATCAACATAAGAAAAAACAGAAGGAGATCAAAGCTAAATCTGTGAAAGTTGTTGTTAAAGAAATACGGTTTGGTCCGCATACCGATGAGCATGATTATAATTTTAAGTTAAAACATGCGCAGAAATTTTTACAGGAAGGTGCTAAGGTAAAAGCATATGTGTTTTTTAAAGGAAGGTCTATTATTTACAGTCGTGATGGCGAAATTCTCCTCAGAAAGTTGATTGCCGATCTGGACGAATACGGAAAACTTGAACAGGAACCTAAACTCGAAGGTAAAAGAATGGCTATTTTGTTGTCACCAAAAGCACAAAAAAAGAAAGTTTAACATTCAATAATAAAGTAGAAAATAATGCCAAAGATGAAGACAAATTCCGGTGCAAAAAAAAGATTTTCGCTCACCGGAACAGGTAAAATCAAAAGGAAACATGCTTATAAGAGTCATATTTTGACCAAAAAATCTACTAAAAGAAAGAGAAATCTCGGTTATTTTACCGTGATTAACAAAGCCGACCAGAGCAATGTGAAGCTTCTTTTAGCAATGAAATAAGCACTTGAATTAACAGTAGTATTAATCAGAATGATTGAGCACAAAAGAGTTCCGGTAAAATGGAAACGCTAATCGTTCACAAATCGTAAAATCATGCCACGATCAGTAAATGCAGTAGCATCAAGAGCACGAAGAAAAAAAATCCTGAAAAGGACAAAAGGTAACTTTCTCTCGAGAAAAAATGTGTGGACAGTTGCCAAAAACACGTATGAAAAAGGACAGCAATATGCGTTCAGGGACCGCAGGAAAAAGAAAGCCGATTTCCGGGGATTATGGATCCAGAGGATCAACGCAGGGGTTAGGCCCTTCGGGATGTCATATTCAGTATTTATTGGTAAACTGAACATGAAGGGGATAGAAATTAACAGAAAAACACTTGCCGACCTGGCAATGAACCATCCCAAAGCATTCGAAGAAATTGTAAATGCTGTAAAATAGCAAAAGACAATATTTTAGAGGGGAGGCTTCATTGGCTTCCCTTTTTTGTTTTAATGATTTCTTATTATTTATACACCCAAAAATTCACGGTATGAAAATTGCACTTCTCGGATATGGCAAAATGGGCAAAGAAATTGAAAAAATCGCCCTTGAAAGGGGGCACCAGATCGCCCTGATTGTTGACATTAACAATCCACAGGACTTAACCGTTGAAAACCTGAAAAAGGCAGATGTGGCCATTGACTTTACAATACCCGCTATAGCCTTAAATAATGTTATGGTTTGTTTTGATGCCGGAGTACCCGTAGTGTCAGGAACTACAGGGTGGCTTGATAAATATGCTGAAGTGGTGAAGGTGTGCAAAGAAAAAAAACAGGCTTTTTTCTACGCATCAAACTATAGCCTTGGCGTGAATATCTTTTTTCATATTAACCAGATTCTTGCCCAGGTAATGAACCGCTTTGACAACTACAATGTGGTAATGGAAGAGATACACCATACGCAGAAATTAGATGCCCCAAGCGGGACAGCAATTACCCTTGCCAATGATATTATCAGGGCGATTGATCGGAAGACCAAATGGGAACCAGATCACGAATCAACGCCGCAATCTCTTATGATTAAAGCAGTGCGTGAAGGTGAGGTCCCCGGTACACATTGTATATCCTACGATTCTGAAATTGATACCATTGACATAAAACACACTGCAAAGAACAGGAAAGGTTTTGCTCTCGGTGCCGTGTTGGCCGCTGAATTTATCCCGGGCAAAACTGGTGTCTTTGGCATGAACGACCTTCTGGAACTATAATTTTATTCCGCAGGCATTGTTTAATCAGGAAAATCTGAAACAGAAGCTGGTGAGGCTCTTCGCCTCTTCGGTAGTTTATACCGGTTTTGTGGTCTGGCTTGAAAACTACTGGTATTTGCTTGGGTTGCTTGTATTTGTTGATTATCATATTACAAATTTTGTAAACTGGACTTTCTGGAAGGAAAGGGGAGAGTTAGCAAACAGAAGAAGAAAGCTGTTTAATGATGCAATTGGCGCTTTTGTTGTGGCCGCTGTGGCCGCTTTCATTTTAAGGCTTTTTTTCATCGAGGCATTCACTGTTCCAACTTCATCAATGGAAAAAACCATAAATGTTGGAGATTATATATTTGTAAGTAAAATAAGCTATGGGCCAAGACTTCCGAACACCCCGCTGTCGCTTCCTTTTGCACATAATACCATTCCTTTTACCAAAACAAGAAAGTCTTACTTCTCATTTCTCGAATTGCCTTACAAACGATTGCTTGGTTTGGGAAAAATAAAAAACAACGACATTGTTGTGTTTAATTTTCCCGAGGGCGATACAGTGGTATTCGACTATCCCGGTACCGTCGAAACTTATTATTCACTTGCCAGAAGATTTGGCAGCAGTTATATTAAGAACAACTATAAAGTAAAGGTAAGACCGGTTGACAAGAGAGAATATTATATTAAAAGGTGCATTGCGATACCGGGAGATACCATTGAGGTTGTTCACGGTTTTGCATACGTGAACGGTAGAAGGGAAAAACAGCCTGCAAAACTGCAGTATAACTATTTTTTTATAGCAGATAAAAGCCTCGATTCTTCTTTGTTTACTGACATAGATATTTCTATGTATGATATAAGTTACAACGAGTACAATTCTATTTACGAGGTACCCCTTACCAGAGATAAGCTTTCTGTCATCAGAGATAATCCCAGCGTGAGGGGCATTCGGAAACACGAAAGCCTTGACCCGCTAACAGTTAATTTACAGGTGTTTCCTTTCAGCAACAAATTTCTGTGGACAGAAGATAACTTCGGACCGGTTACTGTGCCAAAAAAGAATGATACCGTTAAAATAACTGTTGATAATCTACCGTTGTATAAAAGAATTATTACTGTGTATGAAGGGAATAAACTCAATGTTAAGGGTGATTCGTTATTCGTGAACGATTCGCTAACCGATGCTTATACTTTTAAAATGGACTACTATTATATGATTGGAGATAACCGCCACAATTCCAACGACTCAAGGTTCTGGGGCTTTGTTCCTGAAGACCATGTAATTGGTAAGGCATTTTTTGTCTGGTTATCGGTTGAAAGGAATAAACATTCGAAAAAAAGAATACGTTGGGAAAATATGTTTAAATTTATCCGCTGAAAAATTTACAAAACAGGAGATACAATGAATTTCTTAAAAAAAGACAGTGTAAGGTTTGGCATTGCTGCCTTAATTTATATTTTGTGGGTAATATGGCTGCGCAACTATTGGTTTCTGTTCGGCCTTATCGTTGTTTTTGATATTTACATCACCAAAAAAGTAAACTGGAGCTTCTGGAAAAAACGCGATGAAAAAAACAGTACCGTGGTTGAATGGCTCGATGCGCTAATATTTGCTGTTATTGCTGTTACACTCATTAATATTTTCCTCTTTCAGAATTACAAGATACCCACCGGTTCAATGGAGAAATCGCTGTTAATCGGCGATCATCTTTATGTAAGCAAGGTTGCTTACGGGCCGAGGATACCAAATACCCCCCTTGCATTTCCTTTTGCTCAGCATACACTTCCGCTTACCAAGAAAACCAAATCGTATGTGGAATGGATCAAACTTCCTTACAAAAGGCTTGCAGGTTTTGGTAAAATTAAGCGCGACGATGTGGTAGTTTTTAATTTCCCTGCCGGTGATACCGTTGTAATTCAGAACCAGGCAACAAGTTACTATTCTATAATACGAGACTCGGTAGAGATGTACAAACAGATTGATACCTATTACAATCGTCCTCTGAAAACCAATGCTGAATATTATGCTACGGCCAGGCGACAGATATGGAACCGTTTTGATATAGTTGTCAGGCCGGTTGACAGGCGCGATAATTATATTAAAAGATGTGTTGGCATACCGGGTGATACCCTTAAAATTACCGATGGCAAAGTGATAGTGAATGGTGAACCTCAAATGGAAATTCCTGGTATACAGCATTATTATATTATCGTTGTGAAAAATGGCTCAACCTTGTCAGAACGCGTGCTTAGCAGAATAGGCATTGATGATTATCAGCGTTATCCCGGGATGCCCCATATACATACCACCCTAACCGCAGAGCAGGTTGAAAAGGTAAAAGGCTTTAACAATGTGCTTGATGTACGTCTTGATACGCGTATTGGCGATACCTATGATGTTAATATGTTTCCGGGCGATACCAGTTTTATGTGGACACTGGATAATTTCGGCCCTCTTTATATTCCTGCCAAAGGTTCAACCATCAGGATTGATTCTTCAAATTTTCCTTTGTACGAGCGAACAATTGGGTATTATGAAAAAAATGACATTGAAGTAAAGGATGGAAAAATCTTTATCAATGGAGAAGAAACCAACGAATACACCTTTAAAATGGATTATTACTGGATGATGGGCGATAACCGTCACAGTAGCCTCGACTCAAGGTTCTGGGGCTTTGTGCCCGCAGACCATATTGTTGGTAAGCCGAAATTTGTGTGGCTGTCACTTGACAAGAACAAGTCTTTCCTCAGTAAGATTCGCTGGAACAGGATGTTTATGGCAATAAAATAATTATCAGCCTGCTGTTCTGCCGGTACTTAAAAGTTTTACAAGGTCGTTTATCTTTAGGTTTTTGCTTTCAACAACATACTTTGCACGCAAATAATTGTGTTCGCATTTTTCTCTGAGTTCCAGAACATACCGGTATAATTCTTCCCTTGTTTTACCTTTTACGATAGGTCTGTCAGCCGTGGCTTTTTCAAGACGGCTGACAAGGGTATCGTTATCGAGCCTTAAATATATAACTTCACCCGATTGTTCCATAAGTTTCATATTATCGCAATGACAAGGAACACCGCCCCCGGTAGATACAACGATATTGTCTTCATTCACCACGTTTTTTAAAGCTTTCCACTCAATTTTTCTGAACATGGCTTCACCCTCGCTGGTAAAAATTTCAGGTACCGACCTGCCGGTTGTGCGTTCGATATATTCGTCAAGGTCAATAAACCCCATTGCCAGATTTCCGGCTAATTTTTTACCTATTGTAGTCTTTCCGGCGCTCTTGAATCCGATAATAAAATAACGCATTTAAAAATCTTACTGTTACTTTTTCGGCTTTAATGCTTCATAAGCGAGGTGCTGTGTATATGCATCGAGTATAATAAGCGCAGTAAATGCCTCTACCACAGGCCACATACGCGCCACAATGGTTGGGTCGCGGCGTGTTACGGCAGCCATATCTTTGTTTTCGAGACTTACTTTATCAATTGTTAGCTGTGGTTTTGCAATGGTGGGTGTTGGTTTCACCGCTACCCTGGCCACTATGTCTTGTCCTGTGGTTAGTCCGCCTGTAATGCCACCGGCATTGTTTGACATAAATATAACCTTGTTGTTTTCAATACGCATGGCGTCATTGCACTGCGAACCGGTCATGGTGGCTGCTTTAATCCCGCAGCCAACTTCAACGGCTTTCACTGTGCCAATACTCATAAGTCTGCCCAGTTCACCGTCGAGTTTGTTGAAAACAGGTTCGCCCAAGCCTGCCGGAACACCTGTAACAACAACTTCTACAATGCCGCCCGATGAGTCGCCTTCGTTCATTATTCTTAATATCTCATCATACATGGCATCGGCTGCTTCAGCATCGGGGCAGAAGAGTTTCGGGTTGATACCATATTTTTCGCGTATCTCTTTTTCATCGAAACGGGGTTTGGGGATTTCAGGAATTCTCTTCTCCAGCTCGGTTAAGACGGCAATCTTTTCAAAAAACCGCATATCGGTTTTCATCTTTTCCATACCGAAAATTTCGAGATACACCGGATCGTATTTTTTACGCACTTCGCGGTAAGCAGCCGCCTTTTTCCTTATAACATCAATAGCCACATCGCCCATACTTATGCCTGCGGCTTCTTTTACATATGCCATTACCTCTATGCCATGGTCTTTGAGTATCCTTTTGGCAATGCACCCGGCGGCAACAATTGACGAAGTATAGCGTCCGCTGAAAAAGCCGGCCCCTATCGAATCATCAAATTCGCCATATTTCTGGTACGATGCATAAGATGCATGGCCGGGCCTGGGGGTGCGGTTGGTAAGCTGGTATTGCTCAATGTGTTCAAAATGCCTGTCAACATTAGGAATGAGGATTACCAGGGGCGTTCCGTTAGTATAGCCCTTATTTTTAAAGCCGGGCATGGTATCGGCGGCATTAACCCCGCTGTAAATCAAAGGTACATCAGCTTCACGCCTTGGCGATGTTAATTCTCCCTGTCCTGGTTTCCTGAGCATCAGTTCGGTATAAATTTCTTCTTCTGTAAAGTAGTATCCCGGTGGCACACCTTGAATATTAATTGATAAGCCTTCCTGATATGAACCTCCTGCAACAGTTGTTTTAAATAAGTTTCCGTATGTACAGCCAAGCATAATTTATTATTTTTAGTTATGTTTTATTGAATTCATTCTTATGGTTGATCAAAAAATCTTATTCGGCCAATAATTCCAGTTTGGCCCCTATACCTTTCATATCTTCAACATAGCCGGGGTAAGTAATACGTACCGATTCGGCAGTGTCTATAACTGTTTCACCCTCAGCAACCATTCCGGCCAGCGATAAGGCCATAACCATGCGATGGTCATCATAACCATGTAGCCGGGTCCCTTTAAGTGAACTTTGATGAATGATGAGGCCGTCTTTTAATTCTTCTACCTTGGCGCCCATTTTGGTGAGTTCGGTGGCCATAGCGGCTATGCGGTCGCATTCTTTAAGTCTTGCCTGCGCCACGTTGAGCAACCTGGTGGTGCCTTTGGCCATGCAGCCGGCAACAGCAAGGGCCGGCAGTGCATCGGGTGTATTGTTCATGTCAATATCAATACCGCGAAGGTCTCTTCCTTTCACAATCACCCCATCGGGAGTATGTGTAATCTCAGTTCCCATCTGTTTCAGGAATGTAAATACCTCTTTATCGCCCTGGTGGTCTGAAAAGTCAAGTCCTTTGATTAAAACCTCAGAGCCTGTTATGGCAGCACTACACGCAGCAAATGTTGCTGAAGAAAAATCTGCCGGTATACTTTTTTCAAATGCCGGATATTTTTGTCCTCCGGGAATGAAGAACCAATCCAGCCCTTTTTGCTCAAAATTCACAGAAAGTTTTCTGAGCCAGTCGAGCGTTATTTCTACATACGGCTTCTCATGCAGGTTTTCAACTGTTATTTCGGTATCGCTTTTGGCGAGCGGACAGGTAATTAACAAGGCCGTAAGAAACTGCGAACTGATACCGTTAACGGTTGTTTTACCACCCGAAACCGGCCCGGTGATTGTAAAGGGGCATTTGCCACCAGTTGATTCCACCCTGGCGCCCAATTTTTCAAGCGCTGAAAGCAGGGGTATCATCGGCCTGTTCCTGATAGAGTTGTCGCCATCGAACATAATCGGGAAACCGGCCAGTGAAGCCAGCCCGGTAAGAATTCGAAGCGACGTGCCGGAATTTCCAACGTCAATTTTTTTGCACGAAGGAAGTGGCAGTCCACCGGTACCTTTAACTGTGAGGTGAACTCCCTGGGTTATTTCGGCCCCGAATTCTTTAATGCCTTCGATACAGGAAATTGCATCGGCAGAGTAAAGTGGGTTGTGAAGCACCGATGTGCCATCTGCAATACCGGCAAGAGCAACAGCCCTTATGGTATGCGATTTTGAGGCCGGTATCCTTATTTCCCCTTTAAGTGTTGATATGGTGGCTTTTAGTTTCAATGCAGAATTTTTATTTATACCGGCGAATTTAGTTAAACTTAATTATTTAAACAAAACCTCATTTATCATTTAAAAAATAATCAGGCCATGAATACTTTTAACCCATATTATTCAAGGAATAATACCAATCTTTGATTTTACAATTATCTGCCTGGTTAAAAAACTATTTTGAAAAGGACATTATTTATTCTAATTTAACCGTGAGACAAATGTTCGTATGATTCATAGATTAAAGTACATATTGCCTTTTTTTTGGGTGTTTTTTCTAAATTATGCCCTTCAGGCACAATTATTTACAATTTCCGGAAGGATTTCCGACTCAATAACCGGAAATCCTTTACAGGGTGCAAATATTTTTATTAAAGAAAAAAATAAAGGTACAGTCTCAAACAGTAATGGGGAGTATTATCTACATCTTAATGAAGGCAGGTACAAAATTTGGTTTTCATACCTTGGATACAGTTCAAAACAGATGGTAGTTAATTTAGCGGGGAGTCAGAAACTTGATATTTTTCTTAATCCTTTAGTTGTTGAAACAGACGTAACAGTCATTACCAATGAAAATCCCCGGGATAATATTGAAAGCCTTTCAACCGGACGAATAAAGCTTTCAGCCAAAGAGTTACAAAAATTGCCTTCATTAATGGGCGAAAGCGATCTTATGATGGCTATACATTATACGCCCGGGGTACAATCTATGAGCGATGGCAATTCAGGATTTCATGTTCGAGGAGGAAGTGTAGACCAAAATCTTATTCTATTGGACAATGCCACCATTTTCAACCCCTCTCATATCCTTGGTTTTTTTTCTGTTTTTAATACCGATGTTATAAAAGATGTTGAACTTATTAAATCGGGAATGCCATTAAAATACGGCGGAAGGATTTCATCTGTTTTACAGGTGAACACAAAAGACGGTAACATGCAAAAGGCTACAGCGGGAATAAATACCGGACTTATCTCGTCGAAAATTGTTGTTGAAGTACCAATATTGAAAGAAAAGATTTCTGTTATTGCATCATTCAGAAGAACCTATCTTGATGAGATAATAAAGCCCATATTCAGGCCTTTTATTAAGGGGAGTTCTTCTTTTTTTAATTACAGCAGGTATCATTTTTACGACTTTAACAGTAAACTTACCTGGGTAATAAGTAAAAAGCACCGGATACATTTAATGGCTTATGATGGTGAAGATTTTTTTAAGCTTGATAAAAAAGACCTTAATTTCAAAAACCTTATTAACTGGGGTAATAAACTGTATTCGCTTACCTGGAATTATTCTGTAAAACCGGATGTTTTTTTTAATAATTCTTTAAGTTATAACGACTATTCATTTTTGTTTGAAGCCAGCCAGAACGAAGTTGCCGTACAATTGTTTTCTCAGATTAAGAAATTGAACTACAGGTCAGAATTTATAATAAAAGACCTGAGACTTGGATTTGACGGGCAATTCAACTATTTTATCCCAAACAAACTATTGCTCGATATTAATAATTTAAAAATGAATTACAGTGCAAATCAGGAATTGCAATCTACAGAAATTTCAGTGTATTCATCTTACAGCGTTAATTTAAGAAATTTCTTAGAGATCAATGGAGGCCTGAGATATACAAATTTTCTTCATTTAGGGCCATATACCGCCTATAAAGAAACAGCAACCGGTGTTTATACTGCCTCTGATTATTATGATGATTTTAGCATTGTTAAGCCCTATAACTCAATAGAACCAAGATTTACAGCGCGTTTTCCGATAAACGACATGTCATCGGTAAAGGCTTCATATTCGAAAAATTATCAGTACATACATATTGCATCTGCTTCGGCGGTTACCTTACCTTCAGATATCTGGATACCTTCTTCACTAAACATTAAGCCACAACATGCCGACCATTATTCAATAGGTTATTACAGAAATTTCATAGACAATATGATAAGTGCATCTATTGAAGCGTATTATAAGGATATGAAAAACCAGATTGAATTATTATATGGTATTGGTGTGGGATTTCAGGAAAAATCTTTTGAGAAAAGCCTTACCATGGGCAAGGGAAGTTCTAAAGGTATTGAACTGATGATTGAAAAAAATAGCGGAAAAGCCACAGGATGGCTGGGCTACACTTTGTCAAGAACCAACAGGAAATTTCCCGAAATAAATGATAACAAGGTATTTCCGGCCAAATACGACAGAAGGCATGACATAAACCTTGTATTGATTTACGACATGAATGAAAGATGGAATTTTTCTTCAGCTTTTGTGTATGCAACCGGTAACGCCATGTCGCTTCCAAAACAGAGATATATTATTGAAGGCAAGGTTTTGAATTATTACGGACAGACGAATTCATTCCGTATGCCGGCATATCATCGCCTTGATGTATCAGCAACATACAGGTTTTTGACGGCCCGGCGTTATGAATCGTCGCTTAATTTCTCTGTGTTTAACGTTTATAACCGGGCAAACCCGTTTTACATATATTTTGAAGTAACCGGCGATGTTTTTAAGTACGACCTGAAAGTACGGGCCAGACAAATATCGTTGTTTCCTGTAATACCTTCTGTGTCGTGGAATATAAAATTTTGATAAATGATCTTGAAATATTATAATCGAACATTGCTGTTTTTATATGCATCACTCACACTGTTTTTTTTGGCATGTGAGAAAGAACTCACGCTTGACATTCCTTATGAACCGCCGAAACTTGTAGTTGAAGGCTGGATTGAGTTAGGTAAATATCCTGAGGTAATATTATCGCTTAGCGCACCCTATTTCGTAGAAATTGATTCACAGTCAATATTCGATTATGCTGTAAGCAGAGCTAAAGTTTCTGTAATTGCAGAACCGGTGAGTGAAATTTTAACGCTGAGGCCAAATAAAAACTACTTTCCTCCGCTGGTCTACCGGGGTATGGAATTTACAGGGGAAACAAACCGGGTGTATTCGCTTGAAATAATTTACAATTCCGATACTATCACTGCCGCAACAATGATTCCTGAACCTGTAGATCTTGATTCGGTATGGTTTAAGCCTCAACAGGAAAATGACAGTTCGGGGCAGGTTTGGATAAGGATACATGATGACCCGGAACGCGAGAATTTTTACAGGATATTATTTAAATGCAGGGGGAAAGATGATCGGTACATTCCACCGTTTACCTCGGTTTTTAATGACAAGTTTTTTGACGGAAATACCATTGAACTCGGATTTCTTAAAGGTTTCAGCAATATGCTTGATGTAGAACAGGATAATAATTTTTATTTAGGAGATACCATTGATGTAAAGTTTTGCTCAATAGACAAAGAACAGTATGATTTCTGGAATGCTTATCAGATTGAGGTTATTTCTGCAATAAATCCTTTCTCTGCAAGCAATTTTCGCATTGAATCGAATATCCTGGGGGGAATTGGAATCTGGGGAGGCTATTCAGCTGGCTATTATACTGTGATTGCCGAATAGCTGACAGAAGACAATTATGTTTATCAAATGAAGCCTTGTAATCAAACAATTAAAAATCAAGAGGGTGTGTAAAAAGTCAACTTTTTACACACCCTCTTTATGTTGTACCACAATCTCAACGATTGCAAATAGTTTTAGAATTCAATAAAATCCTCTTCTTCAAGGTTGTATTTTTCACTAATCTCATCAATAAAATCTGCAAGTTCTTCATAAAAGTTGTCCATCTGTTCTGTGAAATAGGTTTCTATATCCACCTTTGATCCATCCTTAAACACAAACCTCATATCAACCCAATAATCATCCCATTCTTCATCATGATACTTATATGCTTCTGCACTGGCGATCTTCCGGTTTTCATCAGTATAAACCACAACCATTTTAGCGTTGCTGTTAATGGTCTTTACCATCTCATCAGTAAATTGAGATTCGGTATACTCATCGTCTGCATAATCATCTTCCAGTATTGTCATTTTATCGGCAAGTCCTTTAATATTTACCTGACCGGCAACCTTAATATTCATAAAAATAAAATGCGCATTGGCTGAATTCACAATCTCTTCAAACTCCTTATCATCTGTAAAATCTTCCAGATTATCTTCACTCCAGTTACCGTTGGCTTTGGCGTAGAATTCAAAAAGTATCTGGTTCTCATATTTAAATGTTTCTTTAAAAGAAGCTTCAGAATATGGTGAGTGGGTCAACTCCAGAGCAAATGAAAAGTCATCAAGCGTCATTTTGGTGGTGACTTTAACCGGCATGCCATCGGGCTTGTAAGAGGCAGAAAATTCAAACCCCGCAATTGGAGCACCTTTGTATGTCAATTCTATTTTCAGGCTTTTCGGTAATACATTGTCAAAATCCTCAGGCCAGATAGCAAGTGGATCTGTTACCTCATACACATCAAAATTATTAATTGTTATTTCCGCAGTATTTGTTTTATCGCCCTCTTTTCCGGGAAATTTAAAAACAACTGCGTCGTTCATTTCTGTTTTATCAAATTCTCCAGTCATGAAGTTATAGGTGTATTTTCCTACAACCTCATCCCATTCATCTGAGATTGACATCGGATCTTCCAATGCACTGGCAGTAGTTTTAAGCATGCCCTGAACATCTGATACTACTGATTCCTGTCTTATGGTCTTCATAAGCGCTAATGGCATCATGATCGTGTTTACTTCTTCTGATTTAAGCATTACAGGTTGCGATAAATCATTGAGGTTCATCAAAACCTCTATTGCAGTTACCTGTTCCAGTTCTTTTACTTTGTCAAGCATAGCCATTGCATTATCTTCTACACTTGCTTTGCTTTCTTCTACAGATTCCTTGGTATACTTCATTTCAAAGGGATCATCCTTTTTACAGGATACCAGAACGAAAAAAATACCCACAATAATCAAAAAATAAGTCTTTCTCATAAAAATAAATTTTAAAGTCATTTTTTTAAAAGTTTATACGATCCGAATAATAAATGGTTTCACTATGAATAATTATTAATCAAATTGTAACAATTTAAGAATTATACAGTGCCCTTAAATCATAGGGACACTAATTTGTTTGGTCGAATATAATAATAAATCTACAACAAAATATATATCCTTAAATTCTAATTATTAACATTCATTATTGTGAAGTATTTTTTTACCGTAAGAAGTTTGGTTTTCCACTCTCTCTCCTATACTTTTAATAATGATTTGCAATGGTGCGATATTTTGCAAATCACTTATCATGATTGATTAAGTATTTTTTATTTCATATCTTTTAACGTATTTTAGGGTGTTGTTTTGGAAAAAAATATGCAATTCTAAATAATCGTTTTAATGAAAGTAAAGAATTTTTTATTGATCGGATACCTGGTCGTTTTTTTATCGGGTTGTACAGAAAGAACATGTAAAAGAGATAATAAAACAGAGCGTGATTTTCTTCCCCCGCCCAGGGCACAGATAATTCCCGATACCATGACGGAGTTTGGCAATATGCGTGTTGACAATTATTTCTGGATGAAAGACAGAAAAAATCCTGCCGTGATGGAATATCTCATGGCAGAAAATAAATATTGCGATACCGTTATGGTACATACAATAAAATTACAGGAGAAGCTGTATACCGAAATGAGAGGGCGGATAAAAGAAGTTGACCAGTCGGTGCCGGTATACGATAACGGATATTACTATTACCAACGTACCGAAAAAGATATGCAATACCCGATATATTGCAGAAAAAGAGGAAGTCTGACAGCCGACGAAGAGCTGCTCTTTGATGTAAATGATATGGCTGAAGGCTCTCCGGCTTTTCTTTTCGCAGGTTATGAGGTTTCAGATGACAATAAAATGGCGGCTTACATGTACAATACAACCGGTTCGTATGCCGAATTTATACTTAAATTTCGCGACCTGACCACCAACGAAGACCTTATACATCAGATTGAAAGCGTTCAGAATTTTACCTGGTGTGGTAACAATAAATCGGTTTTCTACATTGTGGCCAATGAAAGTCTTCGGCCTTACAGGGTTTATCTTCACACGGTAAACAATACAGGCCGTGATAAAATGGTTTATGAAGAAAAGGATGAATTGTTTAATTTATATGTAAGCAGATCAAAAAGTAAGGATTTTATCTATTTCATTTCTGCAAGTTTTACCACTACCGAGTACCGGTTTATTAAGGCAGATGAGCCTTGGAGTGAGATGAAGCTTTTTCGTCCGCGAAGAAAAGAGGTGGAATATTATGCTGAACATCATAAAGAAAAAATCTTTATTAGTTACAAGAACACAGCCAATATCAATTCAAAAATCTATGAGGCCCCATTAACCGGTTACCAAGATTCTGCCTCCTGGAAAGAGGTATTGGGGCATAACAAGATGGTAAAAATTCAGGATATGGAGGTATTTGAAAAGTACCTGGCCCTGTATGTAAGAAAGGATGGGCTTGATGGCCTGGAAATAGTGGATATTGCAACCGGAAATAAAAAGTCCGTGGAGTTTCCCGAACCGGTTTATGTTATAGATATTATGAGCGCTCCTGAATATAGTTCATTGAAATTCAGGTATTCTTATTCATCGCTTAACAGGCCTGCCACTGTTTACGATTATAACATGGCAACAGGTGAAACAGAAAAACTCAAGGAACAGGAAATCCCGTCGGGGTTTAATGCCAATGACTACGTAGTAGAAAGGCTCTGGGCCGATTCTCACGATGGTACAAAGGTACCTGTGGCATTGGTATATCGAAAAAACCTGAAAAAAAACGGAAAAAATCCTGCACTATTATATGGTTATGGTTCTTATGGTTACAATACAGATGCATATTTTCGTTCAACGGTATTCAGCCTGGTTGACAGAGGTTTTGTCTATGCACTGGCACAGGTAAGGGGAGGTAGTGAAATGGGTGAACAATGGTACGAAGACGGGAAGCTCATGAAAAAGATGAATACTTTTCTCGATTTTATAGCATGTGCCGAATATCTTATCAATGAGAATTATACCAATCCATCTTGTCTGTCTATTCAGGGGGGGAGTGCAGGAGGTTTACTGGTTGGGGCTGTGGCGAATATGCGCCCCGACCTGTTTAACACAGTTATTGCCGAAGTGCCTTTTGTGGATGTTATCAATACCATGCAGGACAAAAGCCTGCCGCTTACAACACAGGAATACGAACAGTGGGGAAATCCTGCTGATGAGCAGGCATACAGGTACATCCTGTCTTATTCTCCTTATGACAATGTAAAGGAACAACCTTACCCGAGCATACTGGCCACCACCGGATGGAACGATTCACAGGTGCAATACCACGAGCCTGCCAAATGGGTGGCAAAGCTAAGGACAAATAAAACCAGCGACAACCTGCTGTTGCTTAAAACCAACCTCGAGTCGGGGCATGGTGGCGCAACTGGCCGTTTTGACTATCTGAAAGACATTGCTTTCAACTATGCTTTTATACTCGACAGAATGGGGATAAACCATGAATAGCGTTAGTTTTTCACGTTTCTTAAATTCTGTTGGTGAATATACTATGCCTGTTCATCAGTATTGGAAAAATATTTAACAGTTAGTTTTCGTCCCATTTTTTTGATTACGCTGTAATTCAATTTTAAATATGGCACTGTACTACAATCAACAGGTTGATGAAGTGATATTAGGGTTGAATTCTTCATTATCAGAAGGTCTGACATCTGAAGAAGCTTCAGCCAGGCTCTCGGAGTTTGGGTATAACCAGTTAACTTCAAAAAAGAAAAAGCGTTTTATTAAAATGTTCCTTGAGCAGTTTAAGAGTTTTATGATCATTGTCCTGCTTATTGCAGCGGTTATTTCAGGTGTGGTTGGTGTGGCAGAAGGGGAGGGCATGCTCGATACATTCGTCATTATGGGTATTCTTTTGCTCAATGCTTTTATCGGGGCTATTCAGGAACGAAAAGCTGAATCATCGCTTGAAGCGCTTAAAAACCTTGCTGCCCCTTTTTCAAAAGTGCTGCGCGATGGGGTTGTAAAAGAGGTGCATACCCGTGAAGTGTTGCCGGGGGACATCGTTATAATTGAAACAGGTTCTATTGTCCCTGCCGACCTGCGAATTATTGAAGCTGTGAATTTAAAAATTCAGGAATCTGCCCTTACCGGAGAGTCGGTGCCTGTACTAAAAATATCTGAAACACTTGTTGATAAAGATGTTGCGCTGGGAGACCGTATTAATATGGCTTTTTCAGGAAGCATGGTAACATATGGCCGGGGCAAAGGCATAGTAACCGAAACAGGCATGAATACCCAGGTTGGAAAAATTGCGGATATGCTTCAACAGACTGTTGATACCGAAACCCCAATGACCCGGCGGCTTGAAAAGCTGGGCAAGGTTCTCGGCATATCGGCGCTTGCCATCTGCACGGTAATATTCCTTGTGGGCATTTTGTACGATAACCCGGTAATGGTTATGTTTATGACTGCGGTGAGCCTTGCTGTGGCTGCAATACCCGAGGGATTGCCGGCGGTTTCAACAGTGGTATTTGCAATCGGGGTGCAGCGGCTTGTTAAACGCAATGCCATCATCCGCACCCTTCCATCGGTCGAAACACTTGGGAGTGCCAGTGTTATCTGTTCAGACAAAACAGGCACATTGACCCAGAATAAAATGACGGTCGTTGAGACGTATGTTAACCATAAAAGAAAACACATTGAGACTGCGGGTTCTTTAAAAGATATAGATAATGAAGAGAAAATGCTGTTGACAATTGCAATATTGTGTGCCGATGCACAGATTGCCCCCGGTGACAATGGAGAATATATATTTACCGGCGACCCTACCGAAACAGCACTGCTTGGTTTAGGCCTTGTTTACAATTATAATAAAGTAGATATTGAAAAAAGTTATCCACGTGTAGCAGAAATACCTTTCGATTCGGAGCGGAAACGGATGTCTACCGTTAACCAGCTTTCTGACGGGTCTTTTCAGGTTAATGTAAAAGGAGGCCTTGAAGAAATACTTGGCATTTGCAGTAAAATTCTTATACAAAGCAAAGTAAATGATATTACGGAAGCAGACAGAAAAAAAATCCGCGAAATTAACGAAGAAATGGCCAGTTCGTCTTTACGTGTGCTGGCCATGGCATATAAAGATATCCACGAACTGCCTGCAAAGGTTGAAGTTGACAATCTTGAAAGTAACCTCGTTTTTGCCGGACTTGTTGGGATGATTGACCCTGCAAGGCCTGAAGCTGTTGAGGCTGTAAAAAAATGCATTGCAGCAGGCATCAGGCCGATAATGATTACAGGCGACCATAAGAGTACTGCTGTGGCAATAGCTAAGCAGCTGGGTATTCTGAATGAAGGAGGCATTGCTATAACCGGCAATGAACTGGAACAACTCTCTGATGTGGAATTGTCTGAGAATGTTTACAATTACTCGGTATATGCCAGGGTAGCGCCCGAACATAAGGTGAGAATTGTGAAAGCCTGGCAGAAACATAAAGAGATTGTCGCGATGACAGGCGACGGGGTTAATGACGCCCCTGCCCTTAAGCAGGCAGACATTGGCGCTGCAATGGGAATTGTTGGTACAGATGTGGCAAAAGGTGCCGCGGACATTATTCTTACAGACGATAATTTTGCAACCATAGTAACCGCCATTGAAGAAGGACGCAGGATTTACGATAATATCCTGAAAGTTATACTATTCCTGTTGTCAACCAATGTAGGGGAAGTTTTTCTTCTGCTCACAGCCTCTGTATTCAACCTGGGAACACCCCTGTTGCCAATTCATATACTGTGGGTAAACCTTGTAACAGACAGTCTGCCTGCCCTGGCACTAAGCGTTGACCCGGCAGAAAAAAATATCATGAACCGTAAACCACGTAATACCAAACAGGAATTGTTGACCAGAGGAATGATCTGGAGAATCATATATCAGGGAATGATGATCGGGTTACTTCCACTGGCGGCATTCTTAAAAGGACTAAACGACGGGGGACTGGCGCTGGGCCAGACAATGGCTTTTGCTACATTGGTTTTCGCCCAGATGGTTCATATCCGAAACCTTCATTCCAATACCAAATCCTCGTTGGCGATTAGCCCTTTTAAAAACAAACCCTTAATTGGTGCTATTCTCGCTTCATCTGCCATGGCATTGTTTGTTCTGTTGGTTGAACCGGCAAGAACAGCATTCAGGTTTACCGAAATGGACGGTCAGCACTGGCTTATGGTGTTGGTGCTGTCATTTGTGCCTATAGTGATTGTGGATTTATTCAAGTTATTCAAAATAAATGGTACAAGAAAAGAATTTTAACCGTCAATATTCATGCCTTTTAATAATTCTTTGATTATAGCGGTTTGGGTTAAATTCAGTATTTTTGCTGCCAGAAGGAGAGCTGCCGGAGTGGTCGAACGGGGCAGACTCGAAATCTGTTGTACCGCTTAGCGGTACCGGGGGTTCGAATCCCTCGCTCTCCGCCTCCGCCCGCCGCAGCTTTTGCGAAGGCGGGCTCTGCTTTTTATTTAATCTCGTTGATTTACATTATCGTTTGCGGGCTTCGGCGGACACGGTCCGCAATATAGTAATACCTTAATTAAACCTGAACTGACAATGAATAATACGATTGATCAATTTTGGTACGTATACATTTTGCTAATGAGCAATGGTAAATATTACACCGGTTATACCCAAAACATAATTGAAAGATTGGAAAGACATCAAAATGGAATGGTGCCATATACCAAACCATATAGACCGGTTGAGCTGATTTTTTACAGTGCTTTTAAAGATAAGTATCTGGCTTTATCATTTGAGAAGTATTTAAAATCGGGGTCTGGCAGGGCATTCATGGCAAAGCATCTTGTTTAAAAGAATGTTTTTTATACAAGCATGCCCGCCGTAGCTTTTGCGAAGGCGGGCTCTGCTTTTTATTTGATCTCGTTGATTTACATTATCGTTTGCGGGCTTCGGCGGACACGGTCCGCAATAATATTCAATTCTGGTAAGTTTATCTCTTAAGGCTTTGCAATAACTGTTTCTTTATCGTTTTATAAATGTGCTGCTGTAAACCTTGCCATCGTTAAAGAAAAACTTAATCGTGTAATAACCCTGTCCAAGGTCGCCGGTATCAATTGAATTATTTTGCAGGTCGCTGTAAACAAGGGTTTTACCTGATATATTAATAATATGTGTTGAAACGATATTTCCCGTAAAGTTGAAAAATAATATTTCATTACACGGATTAGGATATAGTACAACCCTGATCAAATCAGCAGGATCTTCCACCCCGGTTTCATCGGTAATGCTTGCGTAGGCAACCGGTGCCCCTGTAAGAGACAACATGTAATTACCGGCCCCAGCGCCTGTTATACCCGCATTGACAATGTTTACCATTACATTGTCTGCAACAGTACTTTGGGCAAAGGCCAGTTCAATGTTTTCAAGTTCTATGGTTTCGTCGGCTATAATACCGGTAAGCTCGAGGTTATTTTCATGGATGGCCGCAGTGGCAGTGCCATCGTAAGTTTTGTTGTAGACAGTGAATGATCCTGAGATCAGCAGTTCCTTTTGATGAATAGAGGCAGTGCCGGTTACCATTTCATTGATCATTACTTTGTATTTGTCATTATATGGGTTGTTCAGGCCTATACTGTCAACAGTAATGTTTTTGTTGGTTCCTGTATTTTTATCTTCAAATGAGGCATAAATAGTGTCCGGCTCAATATGATGGTTGTGGTACTGACCATAAAATTTGATATCGGCAGCACTGGCCCCGGCAATTGGGTTTCCGTCATATACTTTGTCAGAAAAGCTGATGTTACCGTTATAATACACAGGCAGGATAATATCGGGATAACCGTTGTTGAAATTATTGCTGATATTCCAGTAATCTGATGATCCGTTGATTTCTTCTCCGGTAAAATCCCAGTCATATGCAGTGAAGGTGGCTTTTTGCTTCATCTGGCTGGTGGTGCGGTTATAAATGTTATCCGCGTTTCCTGTTCCAACGGCTGAACTTAGGGCACTGGCCTGGGAATCCCAGAAACAGTTATTGAACGAACCTCCCGTATTATTGCCCGCGATGCCCCCTTTTACAGAATGTACCGATGATGTAACCGATGCATAAGAGTTTTCAACCAACCCATTGACAAGGTATCCCACGATGCCCCCTGAAGTAATGGCTGAATTATGCCCGTAAATATTGCCAATGCTGTAGCAATTACTGATATTTCCTCCATTCGATCCGACCAGGCCGCCGAATTTTTCAGATGATATCATTGCATCATAATTAACCTGTATTACAGGCAAAGAATAGGACAAAAGGATAGAAGAATTGTAATTACATGTACCGGACAATCCGCCAATACGGCTGTATCCAATAATATTCCCCTCATAATAGCAGTACTTTATTTCACCGTTGTTATGCCCGGTAAGCCCGCCAATCACATTTATACCTGAAACAACAGAATTGCTGTAACAGTTGTTAATTATACAGGTATCGGCATAGCCAATCAATCCCCCGACGTAATCAGCGCCTGAAACTTCCCCGGTAGTATAACAAAAAGAAATTTCAGACATACGGGCTTTACCAATCAATCCCCCGTTTTCATCGCCACCTTTAATATAGGTTTTCGCTGAGCAATGCGAAATGAAACTGCTGTCGCAATACCCTGCAAGCGCCCCGTTTTGGCTGCCTAAACCAGTGGATTCGATCACCAGGCTGTCTATGTTCACACCAATAACAGATGCATGGCGCATATTTCCAAACAAACCTTTGCTACGGGGTGTTTTTATAAACAGGTTTTTTATAGAATATCCCCTGCCATCGTAACTGCCGGTAAAATAGACTGCAAAGGCTATCGGGTACCATCCGGTGGTCCAGTTGGCTGTTTGGGAAGCGTCTATATCATTTACCTGGACAAAATCTGAAGACCACGCTGAATCGTTTTCTGTAATCCATTGCAGGTCTTTCAGGGTCGAAACCTGGTATATACCGTTTACCCTTTCGGGGGCATTGGCATAGCCGGTCGAATTTTCCCATTGAAGGTGGGGGTAACCATTGTAAGCCAGTTTGGATGACATAACCCAGACAGTATTAAAATTCCATAATGCATTAGTGAAGGTACTATCTGCCTGCATTTCTTCGTTTGTTTTACAGCTTGCGCCAAGTATTGTAGTACCGGCAGCCGGCCAAAGCACAAAATTCCCGTTCAATGTGTTGACACCGGTTTCGTTGCCTACAAACCAGTTATCATACCTTACCGCCATAATCGTGATGAGAATATCCCTGTATAAACCACCCGCTAAATAACAGTTTTCAATGGCGGAATAGGTATTTAATCCGCAGAAGCCGCCTGTGTTTATGGTATCGAAGTTGGCATAAAGGTAACTTTTGCCTGTTGAATAACAATTTTTGATGGTGGAGTAATAGTTAAAGCCAACAAAACCACCCAGGAGCGAATCCCCGTTCTCTATGGTGGTTGAATAGCATTCTTCAATGAAACCCTGGTTGTTGTAGGCGGAAAAACCTCCGATGGTGTGGGAACCTGTTACTTCGCCCGAACAATAACTATTTTCAATAACAGCGCTACACTGGCTTACAAATCCTCCAACCGTATTGCTGCCAGTGACGGTGCATTTGCTGTGGCAATTTTTAATAAGGGTTTCCCCGTAGATATTAGCTGCAAACCCACCTACATAGGATGCGCCTGTTACAATACCTGTTATAAAGCAGTTCTCAATATGAGTAGTTCCATAAGAAGCCCCGACAAACCCACCTACATAAATATTACCAGTAATATCTGCATTTGTGAGGCCCAGGTTCATTATTACTGCGCTGTCGCAGTAACCAAACAGGGCGACAGCAGATGCCGTTGAATTAATGTATAGACCATCAATTACAAAACCATTGCCATTGTAATGTCCTTTAAACCTGTTTGAAGGGCTTCCAATGGGCAGTAATCCTGCACCCGTATTCCATCCTGAGGTTTGTGAAGCATCTATATCGGCTGTTTGAATGAAGTATTTATTATATTCCGTAACATTTTGCCTTAACCAGTGAAAGTTCTCTATACTGTTTATCTGGTATGGGTTTCCGGCACTGCCATCACCTGCCGAAGGGGGGACTGGTGTTTGTGCTAATAAGTTTAAAACATTAGCAACGAAAAGAAAAAGCAGACAGAAGATGAAAGGTTTTTTTGGTTTTGACAATGTCAGTTTGTCTTTATTTACTTCTGCATACGGTGTGTTCTGTTTGTTTTGGTTCAAAAAATTGGCCGGGCAGTTCATACACTTAGATGTTTGGTTGATTTTATATTTGCTTACATTTTTAAAAAATTGCCAATAATACTCAATCAATGGCAACATGGCCATTGTAACGTTTTTTACATGAAAGAAGTTACATCCTGATATGAAAAAATTAATTAATAAGGATATGAATATGCAAAAAATGTAAAATTATCGAACCAGATAACTACCGGGTGGAAATGTCCCATAGACTTATTTGTTCAAATATACCATGCATTTATCTGCAACCATTCCACCGTCAACAGCAGATGAGACAATTCCCCCGGCATAGCCGGCGCCTTCTCCGCAGGGAAATAATCCCCTTACATGGATATGTTCACCGGTTTCTTCATCGCGGGGAATTCTCACTGGCGAGGAAGTCCTTGATTCTACACCCGTCATAATAGCTTCCTTTGAAATAAACCCTTTCATTTTTTGGTCAATTATTGGGAATGCGGATTTAAGTGAACGGGCGATGAAGGGGGGCAGCCATTCATGCAGCGGCGAAGCACTAATGCCTGGCAAATAAGAACATTTCGGGAGGGTTTCAGATAACCTGCCATTCAGAAAATCGGTAATCCTCTGTGCAGGTGCAACCTGGTTATTGTTAATTGCTCCGAATGCTTTCATCTCCAAATCTTCCTGCAACTTAAGTGCAGCAAGGCCATTGTTGCATCCAAATGCATGATAGTCAGATGGTAAAACCTGAACCACAAGCCCTGAGTTGGCAAAAGGTGAGTTTCGCTGTGCATTTGACATGCCGTTTACAACAATTTCGCCGGGAGATGTAACAGCAGGTACTATTTGTCCGCCCGGGCACATACAAAAAGAATAAACCCCTCGTCCTTCTATCTGTTGAACAATATTATAGGTCGCGGCTGGCAGGTATGGGCTTTTTTTACCGTGGTATTGTATTTCGTCAATCAGGTTCTGTTGATGTTCTACCCTCACCCCCATGGCAAATGGTTTGTTTTCGAGCTGTATTTTCCTGTTATCCAGCATATAATAAATATCCCTCGATGAATGGCCTGTGGCAAGAATAACAGCTTTACCTGTAATTTTTTCACCTTTGGAGGTAATTATTCCTTTCACCTTGTTGCTATCTATAATAAGATCAGTTACTTTGGTGTTGAAAAATATGGTGCCTCCTGCATCGAAAATGGTTTTCCTGATAGAAGCAATGATTTCCGGCAGCTTGTCGGAACCAATATGGGGATGGGCTTCATAAAGAACAGATTCATCTGCCCCATGGTAATTGAGTATTTCAAGTACTTTATTGTGATCGCCCCTTTTTTTCGACCGGGTGTATAATTTCCCGTCTGAAAAAGTACCGGCACCTCCTTCGCCAAAGCAATAATTCGATTCAGGATTAAGTACTTGTCCCTCATCAAGAAGTTTAATATCACTTAGACGTTGTTCAACAGGTTTTCCCCTCTCAATAACCACGGGCCTTATACCGAGTTCCAGCAGTCTGAGTGCGGCAAACAATCCCGCAGGGCCTGATCCGACTATGATAACTTCGGTTGCATTGCCGGTGTCCCTGAATTGCGGTATCCAATGTTCTGTTGCTGTTGGCTGTTCATTGATATAAACCCTGAATGCCATATTTACCCGTATGTTGAAACGTCTCGCGTCAATTGATTTCCTGATAATACTGATATGGCTGATCTGGTCTTCCGAAACTTTTAGTTTTCTTGCTATCACAGGTTTGTAAAGTCTTTCCTGCGAGGCATCTTTGGGCGACATTTCAATGGCTATTTCTTTTTGCACGCTCTTTATGTTTTATCAGATTGTACAAAATTAAGCCTGATTTATTAATAATTATTCAAAATGAAAAGAAACCATGAACATTCGTGAATTCAACCTGTCAATAACATTGGTATAAACTGCAAATTCAGCGGGGGGCAATACCGGCCCGTCGCCATTATCCTTAAGGCTTCGTTTCAATACATTGGTAATTCCTACTGAGTACTTCAGCTCGATGGTGAACTTGAATTCTTCAAGGTAAAAATCGGTACCAAATCCTATTTCGTAA